>JAWOHK010000403.1:0-12246 GCA_046485205.1 Chloroflexota bacterium
GTCACGAACAAACCGGCTTCCTTGCCTACTTTAGCGGCGGCTAGTTCTTCCAACTCATTGATGGTCGGGTCTTCGCCATATACATCATCACCGACACGCGCCGAAGCCATGGCCTCGCGCATGGCCGGTGTCGGCCAACTGACAGTGTCGGACCGGAAGTCAATTCGATCCGGACTAAATCCACCCATGTCTGAAAGTTTACGTCAAGTGGGCCAGTTTGCAAGCACGGAGGATCACACCAATTCAACCAATGGGATACCGGGTAATGAAAAGAGGGATGTTGAGGCGGTCGACGGGACCAACAACCGCAAAGCCAACGGCCGGATGTGGCAGGTGAGAGGTGTATAACCGGCCCATTCGCCATCATTATGGCAAGGCATCTTGGGCTTGGTCTCCAAAATGACTTCTTTTCCTCGTAAACTGATCACGCCCGGATCGCCCTCCTGCAAATTGAGGTGGACTTCGGTCAGATACCGCGCCATTAATCCGGCGCGAGGTGTCATTAATTTAGCCGATATCTCGCCGGCCCGAAAAAGCCAGACCTCAAATTGCCCATCATCCAGCAATCCATCGGAATTTAACTCCACCAATCCCCCGGCATAAAGTCGCGAATTGCTGATGACGATCAGTAAAAAATCACCTTCGTGGGTTTGGTCGTCGACCTTAATGGCTGCATACATGGCCGGCAGCTTGTGAACGACTGAGAGCGCCTGGATGCTGAAACCGATCGGGCCTAGAAGCTTGGACCAGGTCGGGCGGGGTTCCATTTGTTGCACCAGAAAACCATCGGCGCCGATACCGGTCCACAGCAAGGATAACCCGGATTCCTTCTGGCTTTGCACATATGTCAGATCGATCTGGTGAACATTGCCCGCCAACAGATATTTTGAGGCTTGAAGGGGGACTTTGGGATCCAGCATTTGCGGGCGGGGCAAGCGTAGTTCCCGGGCCAGCGCATTGGCGGTGCCGACCGGAAGCGGTGCCAGAATGGCTTCGGAGCCGGCCAGGCCATTGGCCACCTGGCTCACAGTTCCGTCGCCCCCGGCCGCCAGGACTAAGCTGACACCATCTTCGGCGGCCCGGCGTGCCAGTTCGGTCGCGTGGCCCGGCGCTTGAGAGGCTTGCACGTCAATCCGCCAGCCCTCTTTTTGCCAGAATTCGACGACCGGCTTTATTTTTGGTTCGATGTTCAGCTGGCCGGCGCGCGGGTTATAAATTAGAGCAGCTCGCTTCATGAGTGAGAGTTTACGACCGGCAAATTCCTGGGCACAGATTTCATTATCGGATTTATGGGTTATATCGACTTATGCCCCCCGGCGTTACAACCCACATTGAGCCATCGACCGACGCCAGAAGATCTTGCACATGATTGTCAGCCAAACCCTCCCTTGTTGTCAAGCCCAACCAACTTCCCCCGCTAAAGCGAACCAGGCCACTCATGCTACCTATCCAGATGTCTTGATTGGGGGATACGGCCAAAGACGTAATTTCCTGAGGTATGATGAGGGTGGAATTGATCGGCAACCGACTCCACTCTTCCCCACCCTCAGCCGATGCTTGTCGAAACCGTGTCAACCAGGGTTGGTGCCCATTAGCAAACCATACATCACCATTCGCCGCAGCGGCCAATGCTGGAACCGGCGCTGAACCAAGTTCCCGCTGACGGATATGATCTTCCTGGGCTCGCCGGACACCGCTGTCCAGGGTGGACGCCCACAATACGCCTTGTTCATCTCGTAGCGCCCCCGTAATGGCGATTCCACCTTCGATGTCTTCGAACCGGCATTGGAGATCGTTCAGATCATTCACTATCACTAACCCGGCATTGGTGCCAATCCACGCTTGTCCCCCGGAAATCGCCAGTTCGCTGACCGGCGCGACTAAGGCCGGATCCGGCGCCAGTACATCCCAGGTAGAGCCTGAGAACCGGGCCACACCGCCGCCTTCCGAGCCAACCCATAGATCACCGGATCCAGCAGTCAGGACGGCGTCGATCGGATATAAGGCCCGTGCCCAGGCACGCGGACCTTGTGACGGATGGAGAACGCCGTCAAAATCGCGGCCGGTATAGATGCCGATTCCACCTGCAGCCGTCCCCAGCAAGATCCCGCCATCCGGCCTGAGCGTCATCGTACGGACACTACCCCACCAGGGAGGCGTTTTAGGCGGCGCGTAAAATGAGCGTACCTCAGCGAGTGCGGACGGACCATCGTCCCCGTCGACTATCGCTATGCCCCTTTCCGTGCTAGCCCAAATATTCCCGCCCGGGTCGGCCGCCAAAGAAAAGGTGTGGCGGGTAAACGGTAAGGGAATTGGCCAGGTGTCGATTAGTTGATAGGCCCCGACCTGAGATGAATCAAATACCAGGACTGCCCCGGCTATCCCAACATATACCCTTTCATCAGGCGCGAAATAGAATGGATGGGAGAAGTTATTATCGGTAACGAAGTTGATTACCGGATTTAGACCTGTTTCCGAACCGGTATAACGAGCCAGCACATTACCAACCCCTTCTGATGTGATTTCCAGGACGGCCACAACCGCCTCAGGCGAGTCCGTCAGGTTATCCTGCCCGATAACCCACAAGCGGCCAGCGGGATCGACGGCCATTTGCCCGATTTGTAAAGGCAACTGGTCTTGAGTCTGCCAGGTCCATTCCAGACCATCATAGACGCCTAAATATGACCGGCCAGCGTCGATCACATGGCTGATTAGCCGGCCACCAGGAGCCACTGCCATTTGCCGAACATGGGAATCGGCTGAACGCAAAGGGACAACTTGCCATCCCTGCCCGTCAAATACACGCAGCACGTTCGGCCAGCCTTCATCCAGGGCGACCCATAATTCGCCATCCGGCCCAACGGCCAACGAACTTACACCTGCGCCAGGTTGGTCGTGGGCTGTCGTGCCGAAACTCTCCCACGACTGGCCATTGAACCGAGCCAGCCCCAAGTTAGTGGCAGCCCACAACGTATCAAATGTCCAGGCAAGTTTACGGACATCCGCGCCGGGCAGGCCGTTGGCTGTTGTATAGCTCCGCCAACCCCCATCGCTCAGGCGATTAATCCCCGATGGAGTTGCCAGCCACAATTCGCCGTCCGGCGTCACCTGAATATCGCGAATGATATTACTGAGCAACGTCTCAGCGGTCGGCATCCGGTTGGGGTGTGACCGCCAATTTTGGCCATCATAAGTAACGATTTCAACTTCCTGGGCATCGCCGCTGGTCGAGACCCACACCTGTTCGCCGATTGTAGCAATAGCCGTTACATCCAGGGCGGGGAGGCCTTCGGCCATCGTATGCACCGTCCAGGCATTACCGTCGTAGAATAAAACACCATCCGCCGTGGCCAACCAGAGGGCTTCCGTTGTGGCGGCCATGCCACGAATCGCTGTGGTAATGGGTAGTTCCGGAATCGGGGTTAAACCTGCCACTCCTGCCCGGTATATGCGAACGCCACTCATTGCCCACAACGAACCATCGGGACCGGTGGCCAACCGGCTTATCGGCGTGGGGTCGACAAGTTGCCATTGCGGATCTTCGAAATGGTAAAGACCGCCCGGCGTGCCGGTCCACAAAGTTCCCATCGCATCGACGACCAGGGCATCCACCGAATCGGAAGACAAGCCTTCTCGCGCCCCGTAAGCCCGCCAGGTCAGGCCATCAAATCGGCTGACACCCAATTCGGTGGCAAACCAAAGCGAACCATCTGGTCCTTGAACAGCCGCATTAATATCCAATCCGGCCGGTGCTTCAACAGGGCACACCACTCTCTCCCACATGTCCCCGGCCGGATTCAATCTAAGGAGACCGGCCTGAGGTGTTTGTAGAGCAGTCCAGATCAGGCCGTGGTCATCGATCGCCAACGCGCTCGTCTCTCCATCGACTAAGCCTTCATCCGGTCCAAAATAATGCCAAATGCCGTCATACCGGGCGATGCCGTCGGTTGAGGATACCCAAAGACTGTCTCGTGCGTATAACAGATCATGGATGGTTGCGGCCGGCAATTCCGAAGGCGCGCGCCAGTGAGCGAAGAATGTGCCATTGAATTGATAGACACCGTCGGAGGTTCCGATCCACAGACTCCCTTCATTCCCGATGAGAATCGTCGCCGGAATCGACGGCAGCGGATCGCCTGAAACGGTTACGACCGGGCTGCTGCCGCCCGTCAATGGATCAAAACGAATGAGGGGAGTCTGTCGGTCTTCATAACCCACATAAACCGATCCATCACCTGCTGGAACAATCAATCTTGGGGCAGGGTCCAGAGCGACATCGGCGGGCATATTCGGCCGGAATGTGTCCCAATCCCGTCCATTGTGGCGAGTTAATCCGGCTGTAGTTGCTACCCACAGCTCGCCGGCTGGATCAACAGCCAGACTTTCGATTCGATTATCGGGCAATCCGTCGGTGACGAAAAAAGATCGCCATTGGCCATCATAACGCGCCAGACCCTGACTGGTTCCCACCCAGAGCCGGTTCGTCGGGTCAATGGCCAGAGACGTCACTGTGCTGCCGGGCAGTGGTGCCAGAAAGCCCCGATCCGAATAGGTACGCCAACCTCGGCCATCATAGCGGTCAAGACCGTTATCGGTTGCGACCCAAACATTACCATCCCGATCGACAGCCAGATCGTGGACCATATCGGAAGACAAGCCATCAGCGGCCCGGAATATTCTCCATTCACGCCCATCGTAATGGGATAATCCAGCAACACCGCCGGCCCATATGGAGCCGTCACGGCCAACGGCAATGCTGGTCAGGCGATTGGCCCCAAGCCCGTGGTCAACCGTGAATTTAACTGCACGGCCGGGTTCGCCGGCTACATCCCAAACTACCACTCCACCATCGGTCGCCGCCCAAAGCAGGCCGTCGATCTGGACCAGATCATTGACCTGCCCCGCATAAGAAAAAGACGCCCATTGCGTCAAAGTGGTGACCGGAACCGGTAACCCGTTCCAGCGGATCGGTGTGCCGGGCATCACTCCACGATTGAACAACGATTGAGATGTAACGAAGAAAGCGGCCACCACAAATGCGGCAGTCAGGAAGAGTCCGGTCGTCAATAATAAAGCCACCGTGATTGGCCGCGAGAAACCTGATTTTTTCACACTCGAGATTCTATGAGGTCACCCATCCCGAGGCTAGCAGTTCGGCCGCTGCTTTACCGGATGCTCATCGGTCGACCGAGCATGCTACAATACGCTGAATCGAAACGGAGGAACCAATGAACGAGAACGAAAAAGAAATCTGGTCTTTTTTGGACCGGCACCTGCACAGTGTTTTCACCCACGATATCGAGACCTACCGGGCCACAACCGGCAGTGACTTGTCACTATACGAATGGTTCGTAGCTCCCCACCGGATGGACGGGCTAGACTTCCATTTCTTCATGATCGAACACGGTTGGTCGGGCGTAGAAAGCGATTTTCGCTACGATTTGCTGGAACCTCGGCTGCAACTCTACGGTGATACAGCGATCGTCAGCTACACCTTCATGCTTACTACAGATTCTTCTGAAGGAATCAAGCATTCACTCCACAATGAGAGCCGGGTATTGATCCGGCGCGATGATAATTGGCAGGTCGTTCATGTTCACAAATCACCTGCTTGGCAAGCACCAAGAAACCCATCTTGATTTTCGCCCTTCCTCAGCAACTTGCACCCACTGTCCCATCGAACTTCACGTTGAGAAAAGATTCTTCGACTAACTCGGCAGCATCGATATCGAGCCAGAAAATCGTCGACTTATCAGATCGAGTCAATCGATAGGTGATCGCAATAGGATACCGGAAAATAGCAACCCATTAACCGGTCGCGTGAAATGGAAATTTCAAATTACTCTTGACTACATACTGAGCACGAAGCCGGAAGCTGTTCTGGACCGGAGGACTATTTCACTAGTAGTGTACGGTGGAGGTCGAGGGGGTGGGCGCAAGGCCTCAATTGAACAAGCCGGACGGCAGGTGGTTTTCCCACCTACAGCCGCCCGGCTTTATGCTTGAAAAAATGCCGGATTTATCGCTTCGGAATAATGATCCACATCAATAAATAGGGTAACAAACCCGGCAGGCCTCCCGGCATAACGAGGATCAAGAACAATAAGCGGAACCAGAACGCACTGATTCCAAAGAACTCAGCCAGTCCGCCGCACACGCCGCCGACGATTCCATTTTGCCGGCGCAACTCTTTCTTTTCGGTCGTCTCTTTCATTATTTTATATCTCCTGGATTGAGCGGCTTTTAATCTGAATTCAAATACCCAGCTCAATTCAAAATAGTTAAAGCAGCCAGTCGCTTTCAGGAAACTTTACGAAGACCAACCGCTGAAGTTGCAGAAAACGACCCGCATCAGGCGCGCAGACGATCCATAAGTTGAGTCATGAAGCGCAAATTGTGAAGTGTGGCCAGCCGGAAATAAAGGCTGTCGTTGAGCTTGAAGAGGTGGTGCAGGTAGCCGAGCGAGTAGCGGGAACAAATCGGACAGTCACAGAAGCGGGAGACGGGCTCGGCAGCCTTGACGTGCTTGTTATCCCCCGGATAGAGATAGGAGAACCAATCCGTTCCATCAAGGCTTGTCTCTTCCGGATCGCCCTTGAAAACGAGCAAGCGGCCGTGACGCGCGTCCCGGGTCGGCATCGTACTATCAAATAAAGCGTAACCAAGGCGCGTACCGGTTACCACATTGGCCGGATGGCCGACGCCGAGTGCATGTAGTGGAAACTCCGGCGGCACTAGTTCGCGCACATAGCCGATCATTTCCTCCAACAAGTTCCCCTCGCTATTCAACGGCCAGCCGCCGTAACCATAGGCATCAAAGCCGATCGCCAGCAGCGCCTCAGCACACTCACGCCGCAATTCGCGCGACAGGCCACCCTGAATGACAGCCATGAGCTTCGGCCGCTCACTTTCTTCAAGACGCTTCTGGTCTGCCAACCGCTCAAAGGTCGCCTTGCATTCGGCCGCCCAACGGATCGTTCGCCGGACGGAGTCGACCTGAGTGGCCTGCGAATCATCCGGACCGGTGCAATCGTCGAGGCAGATCAGCATATCGGCCCCGTAACTGAACTGCAACTGGATGCTCTTCTCCGGCGTCAGGATGTACTTGCGGTCACCGCCCGGGCGGAACGTCGCCCCGCGATCAGTGATCGACCCGGCTTTGGGGTTCTGTCGAATAAGCGAGTATACTTGGAAACCCCCGGAGTCGGTGAAAATTGGCCGCGGCCAGCCGGCCATCCGGTGTAACCCGCCCAGGGCTTGAATTGTGGATGTGCCCGGCCGTTGCATCAGGTGGTAGACGTTCATCTGGACAGCCTGAACCTGGATCACTTCCAAATCATCCGACGAGACGGACCGGACAACCCCTTGCGTGCCATCCGGGAGAAAGGCAGGTAAGGTTAACGTGCCGTGGGGTAGAATAAGTTCTGACTGACTGGCCATATTTGAATGAGCGAACCGACTGCAAATAAAGGGACAACGACAAGCTCGGCTTGATTACTGCCCATCAATTTTTGTAGCCTGTTCAAACTGTGGATAAATTCCTCATAAATGAAGTCCAGCGATCATATGAGCCAACCACCGCCGGTATTCCTTAAGCGGATGCACCAGCTGTTGCCGGGCGACGAATTCCATGCGTTCGCGGCCGCGCTCGATCGCTCGCCACACGTTGGTCTGCGAGCCAACACTCTAAAGATCTCTGTGGCTGATTTTATCAGAATCGTCCCTTTCTCGCTTGCACCGGCCGGGAGATGGGAACCGGCTGCCTTTCTAGTAAAGGATGACAGCCGCCCCGGCCGCCATCCCTACCACGATGCTGGTTTTTACTACTTGCAGGAACCTTCAGCGATGGTTGCTGCCTCACTGCTGGCCCCTGAGGCTGGTGAACTGGTTCTGGATCTGGCGGCTGCACCAGGTGGCAAGGCGACGCACCTGGCTGCTCTGATGCAGGCTAAACAAGGCGATGAAGACGGCTTGCTGGTTGCCAACGATGTTCATGCGGGCCGCTCTCGATTGCTGGCCGAAAATCTGGCCCGCTGGGGCGCGACCGAAACCCTCATCACCCAAGACGAGCCGGATCGAATGGCCGCTGCATTTGGGCCGGTATTCGACCGGGTGCTAATCGACGCCCCCTGCTCCGGAGAAGGGATGTTTCGCCGGCGAGACGCCGTGGAATGGAGCGAAGCAATCGTCCAGGCTTGTGCCCGCCGCCAACACCACATCCTGGCCACTGCGCCACGGTTGGTCCGTCCGGGCGGTCGACTTCTCTATGCCACCTGCACCTTCGCCCCGGAAGAAAACGAGCAGGTGATCGCCGCTTTCCTGGCCGCCAATCGGGATTTTTACGTCGAAGAACTACCGGAATATGACGGATTTGACCGCGGCCGCCCGCAATGGGCGGATGCTCCGAGCGATTTCGCGGGGCAATTAGTAAATACCGTGCGCCTGTGGCCCCATCGATTTTCAGGCGAGGGGCACTTCATAGCCCTGCTGCGAAGAAGCGAGCACAGCCAGGTTCGCGAACCCTTAACGGGCAAATTAATAGTCACCCCACCCACCAACAACCAACTGGTCTTGTGGGAACGGTTCGCTAGCGAAGCTTTAACCATCGAGCTGGCGTCAGATCGATTTCATATCCATCAAAACCAATTGTATCTTCTCCCCCGGCGCACATTGCCGGTACCTCGGCTGCACATCCGGCGATACGGAAGCTTGCTCGGTGAAGTACGATCAGGCTATTTCAGACCTGCCCACGACCTGGCATTGATGCTGCGCGAAAACGATGCGAGCAATGCGCTCAATTTGACGGCCGAGGACCCCCTTATTCGTCGGTACCTGGCCGGGGAAGATACTCCTTCGGCTGGGCCGGATGGTTGGGTGATGGTGTGCGTAGCGGGATATGGTTTGGGCTGGGGAAAAAGAGTAAAAGGTCGTCTCAAGAATCATTACCCGCGCCAATTGCGGCGACCGTCCTCTTCTCCTTGACAGAATCGTCCTACAATTTTATCACCCGCCCCTGCCCATTCTCCGAGATACTGTTCCTTGTATCCACGATCAGGCGGGCCTCCTGGGCAACCCACTCCCAATCATAGGCGGTATGGTCGGTAACGATCACAACGCAATCGGCGGCCGTCATGGCCTCATGATTCAGGTCAATGGTCGAAAGTTCCCAATCAACCAACTGTATAGAAGGCACATAGGGATCATGATAGACGACATCGGCGCCTCGTAGGCGCAGCAAATGAATGATATCCAAGGCCGGGCTTTCGCGAACATCGCCCACATCTCGCTTATAAGCTACCCCAAGAACGAGCACCCGGCTCCCGTTAATGGCTTTTCGCTCTTGATTGAGGGCATCACCAATTTTACTGACGACATGATCGGGCATGTGGCTGTTGACCTCGGCCGCGAGCTCGATGAAACGCGCCGTATAGTTGAGGGTACGAAGTTTCCAGCTCAAGTAATGGGGGTCAATGGGAATACAATGCCCGCCGAGACCCGGTCCTGGATAGAAGGGCATGAACCCATAAGGTTTGGTAGCCGCCGCGCCGACCACTTCCCAGACATTCAGACCCAGCTTGTCGCACATGAGAGCGACTTCATTCACCAGGCCGATATTCACCGCGCGGAAGGTGTTTTCCAGCAGCTTTACCATTTCAGCCGTTGCAGTTGATGAGACCGGCACCGGTTCATCGACCACTGTGCCATAGAGCGCGACTGCTACCTCAAGGCAATCGGCTGTTACGCCGCCAATCACTTTCGGGGTGGTCCGAACGGTGTAATCGACTCGACCGGGGTCAATCCGTTCAGGTGAGAAAGCGAGAAAGAAATCCTTTCCGACCCTGCATCCGTCCTGGCTCAGTCGTGGGAGGATAATTTCTTCTGTGGTGCCAGGATAGGTGGTGCTTTCCAAAATGATGAGCTTTCCCATACCGGTTGGCATATTGGCCGCGATGCACTCCGTCGCGTCAACAATATAGGAGATGTCGGGGTCCTTTGTTTTGCGTAGCGGGGTCGGTACGCAAATGGAAATCGCATCGACTGCAGCCAAAGCGGCATAATCTGTCGCTGCTGTCAGGCGGCCGTCCCCCACAATCTTATCCAGAACGGCTGAGGGCACATCTTCAACGTAACTCTTACCCCGATTCAAGGCATCAACTTTATCCGGATCGACGTCGACACCAACAACGCGAAATCCTTCTTCGGTAAAAGCCACCGCCAATGGCAAACCCACATACCCCAATCCGACAATTCCGATCTGTGCCTCCCGGTTCGTAATCCGCCTCAATAATTCATTCTTGGGATTCATAAGCCGTCACCTAGCTCGTCAATGGCTGAATTTCTCATCAATTAATTGGGATAATAACTTGTCGGGGGCAGGTTGCCTGATCAATTGACCTTATTTCACGGTTTTTTTGACCTTCTGTATTTCAGCCGGATCGATTTTGATCCGTTGTGGGTGTTCGCTCAGGAAAGCCAATAAAATCTGGACTCGTTCACGACCCGGCAAGTTCGCATCGAAGATGCCTTCATATCCGGCAAACGGTCCGCTGACAATTCGGATTGGATCGCCCGGTTGAAAAGTCTCCTCCACCAGACCTCCAGCCGCTTCAATACGATTCACTCGTTCCTTAAGCTCCCGAATCAACTGATCCGGGACAACGGCCGGTTCTCCTCCGAAATTGACTATCCCTCGCGTTCCCGGGATCCAGTTGAAGGCATTCAGTCCGAGAGAATCGAAATCAGCCTGTATAAATATATATCCGGGGAAATAGGGTCGAATCTTTGCTGATCGAGGATTCACTGGCTTGACGCGTACGGCCGGGAAGAAAATTTTATATGCCAGCGCCCCGCTCTCGGTCATGAGTGCGGGTATTCCCTCGGGAGCGAGCAATTGTTCATAGACAAAACGCTCCTTATGAGGTTTTACATTCAGTACATACCAGTATATTGCCATCTGTAGTTAAAAAGATATCAACAAGGTTGATACAAGTCTAGTTATGAGTTGGGGTAACAATCCTACTACTATAGAGATACCTAAAATGCCGAACGTAAAATATGTGACGGCTCTGTTTTCTTCTGTCGATGCGACACGTCTGTCAAATGACTGCCGGGCAAAGATACGGATAACGGCAAATGTTCCCAAGGTCATGGCGATCACCATCAGCGCCGGAATGATGGGAATGATGTCTGGAGGAGAAATGGCAGAAATGGCAGTTAGCTGGGCCCAACGCCCACTATACCCCACTGTTAATGGCAAACCCAGCAAGGTTAAGAGACCATAAACCGTAGCGAAGGATTGAATCGAATTGGATGGACCCGGGAATGGTTTCGCATGCACCGGTTGATCGCCCTCCTGGACGAAGTTCAGACCAATCATAACTAAAACCAAGCCCATGAATCGGCCTATCAATCCTAACAAGGCGATTTCTTTTCCGGCAATGCCTGTTAACGCCAAAACCGGAATCATGAAAGCCATATCCAATACCACAGTATAGACGAACAATTCGCGCGGCGAATCCGCTCGCAACATCATGAATCCCGCCAAAATCGCCGTAGCCGCTGCGCACCAGAGAAGGACTGCCTGGAATTCAGCGGCCGAGCGAATGGCCGGAGCGTCGTCAAGTTGGGATAGCAAAAAGAATACAAAAATAGCCGCGAGTATGCCTAAGGTAAGAGGCAAGGAGGGTAATGAAGCCTTACGCGCTAAACCGGCAATCCAGATAAAAAACGGGAACCCTCCTAACAGCAGCAGAGCCGCAATTAGAAAACTCACCCGCGCGATCGGCAGGTTAGGCTGACCAATCGTTATGAACCACACAGCGACAACTAAGGGCAAAATTGCCACTGAAATCATCAAAAAGAAACGCCAGGCAGCCGATGCTGCCTGAAAGCGCCCATTATAAAGCGCTGGAACCAGCAGAATCATGGCCGCAACCATCAATATCGCGCCAAACCCCTTATTCGACACCATCAGGGACGCTGCCATTGGTGACAGCATCGCCAACCCGGCGGGCACCAGCGACGGGTTGCTAGGGCGGAGCCAATGATATCCGAACACTAAACCGAGGGCCGGATAAATAAAGAGAAATAGAATTCGAATTAGCGGAGACAGATCCAACCCCCGACCGACAAGAATTGCCATATTATCCGGGAATAACCTCTGAATCGGCGAAGTTCCCCAGAGCGATACCCACAAAATCAATAATGAAGCAATTCCTACAATGGCTTGTATATGCCCCGAACGGC
>JAWOHK010000423.1:0-15642 GCA_046485205.1 Chloroflexota bacterium
CCAGGATGTCGTTGTCATCCTGAATTCGATCGGTCACCATGACCGCCGCCTCATTAGGCTCATCGCCGACCGCTTCAAGCGAGCCGGACTCAGAAGCGACAGCCATCACCGTGGCCACAGCCGTTCCAGCCTCTTCATCTTCCACCACTTGAGTATAAAGCGTGATATCGACCGCGCCTTCACCGGTGGGCTCGCCCCCTTGGGCTCCCACGGTCCCGAAAGCGGCGATCGCCTCAGCCATGACTGTTTCTTCCAGCTCATCCAGCGCCGCCTGATCGGCCACGACCTGGCGCCGTACCGTCACCACGGCGTCAACGGGTTCGCTCTCACCGACCGACAACCATTCCTCTTCTTGCAGGTTGGCCTCATCAGCAACCTCGTTCGGCGCTTCGATAGCCGAAGCCAGAACGGCTTCTTCCCTCTCCGCCGCCATTCCAGCCGCCCCTTCATCCAGTGCTTCTTCAGCTGCTGCATCCGCCCATCCCGCTTCCGCGGCGACGGGCACACTCATCACCTTTTCCTCGCGAATGGCGACCGGCCGCGCTAAAACCCCCAACGCGTCGATATACCAATCGGCGCGACCAAAAAGGCCGGTGATCTCGTAGCCCTCCGGGGCCAGAAATTCAAAATCATGAAAGCCGGACTCACCGCCGTAGAGATTAGTGATGCGCTTGTTGGTATGCAGTCTAATGGCATCGACATACCAGCCGTACCGGCCGCTGATGCCGGTGAGGTATTCATCTTCATCCAGTTCTACGTGCATGTAGCTGCCACCAAGACCGCCGATAGGTTGCAGCCGGCCAGCCTCACCGTCAGCGTCCACATAGTCAAATCCCAGGGCGTCAATCACCCACTCGGTGAATATGTTTACCCCGGTCACGCGCGCGCCTTCCGGAATGGAATAATTATTGAATGGTTTACCGCCGGTTCCACCGGCCGGGCCCAGTTGTAACATCTCCAAGATCGTCCTCCGTCATTGGTCAAACTGTAGCCGATCAAGACAAGCATAGCCACTAACGAGACTACCCCACCCCTATTTTGGCCCACTTCCAGCCGCCGGGCTACTTTAAATGTAAAAAGAAACACACCGCCCTTGCGGATACAATCGCATTACGGCACAATTGTTGTAACGTTACAACACAGGTCTGGTTGTCATGGCTGAAGATCGAAACTCGCTTCTCCAATTTCTGGTGCGCCACTACTCGCTGGATGGGCTGAAGACCCTCTGTTTTAACCTGTTTGTCGACTACGACAACCTGGCCGGCGATACCAAGAATGCCAAAGCACGAGAGTTGATTTTGCACCTGCAGCGCAATGGCCGTCTCGACGATCTGCGCGGGGTCTTGGCCCGGGAGTTACCCCGCGCCTATAGCCGCGAATTTGAGAAGGAACCGCCACTCCCTCCGATCCCGGTGAGACCCAATCGCGATCCGCACCAGGTCTTCATCAGCCATGCCCACGAAGATGACACTTTCGCCCATCGGTTGGCAAAAGACCTGCGATCTGAAGGCTGGTCGGTCTGGATCGCGCCGGACAGCATCCAGCCGGGTGAAACGTGGGTGGAGTCGATCAACCGCGGGCTCGACGAAAGCAGCTATTTTCTGTTGGTGCTAACGCCCGCCGCGGCCGCCTCGCCATGGGTAACCACCGAAACCAATGTCGCCATCAGCCTCGAACACCAGCGCAAGATGCGCTTCCTGCCGCTGGATGTCGATCCATGCCAGCCGCCGCCATTGTGGACCGCCTACCAGAACGTCCCGTTTCGCGGCAATTACAAGCGCGGGCTGGAGCACCTGCTGGCTCGCCTCAACGGCCGCCCTCCACGCCAATGGATGGATGGTGACAAAGGCCGGGAAATCTCCGCCGCTAAAACCTTCTCGGACCGGCGATTGCATGACCGATCGCGGGTTGAATTTGTGCGCATCCCGCCGGGCGATTTTGTATTTGGGGCGGCAGATGGGGACAAACGGCACGAGTTCGAGGCGCGCAGCGTTCATCTCAACGAATACTGGATCGCCCGCGGGCCGGTGACCAATGCCCAGTTTGCCCGATTTGTGGAAGCCACCCACTTCCAGACGACAGCCGAAGAGACGGGTTACGCGCGGGTCTGGTCAAGTGGCCGCTGGGTCGATGTCGAAAAAGCCTACTGGCGGCGGCCGGAAGGGCCGCGTAGCAATATTGACGGGCGCCTGCACCATCCGGTAGTCTGCATCAGCTGGTTCGACGCCCAGGCTTTTTGCGAGTGGGCCGGGCTTCGCTTGCCGGATGAGAAGGAATGGGAGAAGGCGGCCCGCGGCAGCGACGGTCGGCTGTATCCCTGGGGCGACGAGCGACCGGGCAAAAATCGGGTCAATTTCGCCATGCATCATGGCCGGACGACGGCCGTCGGGCGTTTTTCGCCGGCCGGCGACAGTCCTTTTGGGGTGCAGGACATGGCCGGGAATGTCTGGGAGTGGACGGTAACCTGGGCTGACGCGGCCCAACGGGCGCGGATCTTGCGCGGGGGGGCCTGGCCCAGCGACGAGCGCAACCTGCGGGCCACCTACCGGGTTGATATTGATCCGCTTATGCGCTTAAACACTGTCGGGTTTCGTGTAGCAGCAAGAATCGGGGATGCCGGATTTTGAGTAGTGGGGCTAGATAAGGCAAAGCGGCCGGAAAATCGCTTTGGGCCACTTATACTCAATCGGCGGCTGTGTTGCGTTCGCGCCGAGCCTTCTTAAGGTCCTCGCTGGTCAGCATATTCTGGTTTACATCCCCGCCGTTGCCGTTATGTCTGATTTGCAGCGGCACAATCGTCACGACAACCCGCTCCAGACCGGTCAATCCCAAGTTGAGTATCAAAGAACTGTTTTGGTGGAGCGCCTGGCTGAAGACCGAATCCATCGACAGATGACCCATGACAATATGGATGATAGCCTCCGGATTCTCGCGCAGAAGCGTCATTACATATTCACGGATCGGCGCCATCAGGTTCCGGTAAGGCGATTCGATCACCACCATGGTACCTTCACCGATTGTCTGAGCCCACTTTTCCTGGGTTATTTTCGATTTCTCCGGATTCACGCCGACATGAATAGCGTGCCAATCTCCGCCAAGCGATTTGGCAAAATTGACCATTTGAAGGGTGCCCATATGGACGCCATCGACCAGCAAAAGGGTGATTACCTTATCCGTATGAATTTGATAACTTGAATTCTCCAGGCTGAGAGCCTGGGCTACATCCTTATAATGGTAGTGGATGCGGAAGAAGATGAAAACGAGCGCGGGAATCAGCAGCAGTATAAACCAGGCACCGGTAGCGAATTTGGTAATGGCGAAAATCATCATCACAATGAAAGTACACACGGCGCCAAAAGCGCTGATAATCATGTGCAAGCGCCAGTGGGGGTCATGTTCTAAATTCGTCTCCAGACCCTTGACGACCTCACCGGGCTTAAGACGACCGATTTTTCGCGCTCGAATAACCATTCCGGTCTGGGAGATCGTAAAACTAAGGAAGACGCCAATCGCGTAGAGTGGAATCAGGGCTGAGGTCGAGGCGCGCATGGCAATTACCAGCGCCGACGCGGCGATGGCTAGAGTCATAATGCCCCAGGAGAATACCAGCCGGCCACCCCGATAAGTCAACTGTCGCGGCAGAAAGCCGTCGCCCGCTTGAAGAGCGGCCAGCCTTGGAAAGTCAGCGTAACTCGTGTTGGCGGCCATGAGCAATATCAAGGCGGTCCCCGCAATGACCATCAGGTACAGGATACTGTCTTCGCCGAAGATCGTGCGGCCCATCTGGGAAATGATCGTTTCCTGGTGAGAAGGTATCGCTTCGATGTGGCGAGACAGGATGGTGATTCCCATGAAAAGGGTTACAAGAATGGTGCTCATGACCGTCAGAGTAAAGGCGGCGTTACGACTGCGCGACTCGCGAAAGGCAGTGATGCCGTTGGAAATCGCCTCGATGCCGGTTAGCGCGGCTGATCCACTGGAAAATGCCCGCAGAATGAGGAACAGTGTCAGTGGTGCGGCCGTTTCACTAGCGAACTCTACGCCGGTAACGGTACCCAGGGTTCCCGTTGCCCAGCGGAAAAAGCCAACTCCCAGTGTCAGGAACATTATTCCCAGGAAGAAATAAGTGGGAATGGAAAAAACAGTCCCGCTTTCCTTGACACCGCGCAGGTTAATGATGGTGACGATTGCGATGATGGCGACCGCCATCGCCACACGATAGGGCGACAAATCGGGGAAGGCCGAAACAATCTGGGCTACACCGGCCGAGGTGGAAACGGCAACGGTGAGGATGTAATCGGTAAGGAGTGCGGCCCCGGCGACCTGGGCGGCCACTTCGCCCAGATTATCCCGCGCTACGATATAGGCCCCACCGCCATTCGGGTAGGCAAAAATTGTTTGCCGGTAGGAGATCGTGACAATAATAAGGAGCAGGGATATCGCAATTGCCAAAGGGATTGATAGCCCCAGATAGGCCATTGTGCCGGTCAGTGCCAGAATGACCAGAATTTCCTCGGTGGCATAGGCGGTGGAAGAAAGCGCATCGGAGGCGAAGACAGCCAGACCGACTTTCTTGCCGACGACTTGATGAGCTAATGTGCGCGTCTCTAATGGCCGGCCAATGAGCATTCCAGTCAACGACGGTCGCCGGCGGGTTGGTGAAGTTTCAGTGATGGTCATGATAAAGGATTTAAGAGTCAATTTCTTGTTAGGGCTGGTTTTGGTGATTGCACCCAGCCCGGTTGGTCGGCCGGATCGAGGGTAAAGAGCGGGCACTTGACTGCGCGTCGCAATCGCCAGGATTGGAGGCGCTCCCAGAGGTGACCTTTATAGCGAGACGGCGGGGAGAACAGGCCCAGTGCCTGGAGTTCTTCGGCAGCACTGCTAATTCCGTTGATATAACTTGCATAGTGTAGGCGAATGATTTCGGTTTTCGTCTGGTAATCTTCGGATGTAACTAATAACTCATTGATGAAAGCTTGGTGATCGGGATCAAAATCAGGCGGGTGGTCTATATTGCCCAACTGGTATGGGTTAGCCACAGGTACGAGTTGAATCAGCGCCACGGAAGCGTCCAGATTGCGGGCCATTGCGCAAGCCAGATGCATCGCTTGTCGAGTCCACTTTTCTTCGTCCGTCACCACTAATATTCGAGGTGTTGTCATGTTGATCTCCCATTCGGCCTCGCACATTGGCCGAGGTATCGTCCGATCAGACTTAAGGATCTTCAATACTACGAGTGTAATCCACCCGGTATCAGGATTTTGTCAGTCATATGAGGTTGAAGAATAAAGAATGTATAAAGATTGGGATTGGAACCAGGAAGGGATCAGTTATTCTATATCGATGAATCGATAGCCGATACCTGGTTCATTGAGAATATAGCGCCCGTTGATGGCCGGGTTCTCGCGGAGCTTTCTACGGATTTGATTCACATAAATGCGGACATAGTGGGTCATATCGGCATACTCCGGCCCCCAAACGGCCGCGAGGATCGCTCGATGGGTCATAATTTTGCCGGGGTGGGTGGCCAACAAGCGTAAAAGATCATATTCTAATGGGGTGAAATGGACTTCCTCGCCCTCGACCAGCACCCGGCGGTTGAGCAGATCGATTGCCAGAGAACCGGTATGGATCACGGCATCGGGGTCGCTTTGGGGATCGAGCGCTACCCGTCGCAAGACAGCCTGAATACGCGCGCGCAATTCCTCCATGCCGAACGGCTTGATCAGGTAATCATCTGCGCCGGCGTCCAGTGCGCTCACCTTGGTCTTTTCGTCGCTACGAACCGAAAGTATGATGATGGGCACCTGACTCCACTCGCGCAAGCGACGGCAAACTTCCAACCCATCCGGCTCGCTGTTGAGATTGATATCCAGCACCACTAAATCAGGCTTCTGGATAGCCACGGCCGTGAGCGCCGCTTGGCCGGATTCGGCCGACATGACCTCATACCCATACCCTTCCAGCCCGGTTGTCAGGAGTTTTCGAATTTGAACCTCATCGTCAACGATCAAGATTTTCACCCGATCATCTCCTCCCGGGGCAAGGCAATCCTGAAGGTGACGCCTCCACCATAGGTATCAGAAATCGACAACCAGCCGTGATGAGTTTCCACAATTCCACGAGCGATTGCCAATCCAAGGCCCACCCCACCGACAACCGAATGTTTGGGATCCTCCTGGTAAAATGGTTCGCTTACCCGTTCTTTCGCCTTCGGGTTGATGTTTTCGCCGTGATTGATGACATCCAGGCTGACGAAAGACTCGTCAGCCTGGCCGCGAATGATTACTAATTGACCTACCGGTTCGTAGCGGAGGGCATTATCCACGATATTCTCCAGCGCTTGCAAAATCAAACCGTAATCGCAATTAACTAATGGCAAATCCGTGGGAAATTCCAACGAAATGCGTTTGGTCTGAGTGCTCTGATAAACCCGGGCGGCTACCTCTCCGGCGATTTCCTCCAGCGAATTCCAATCACTGTTCAAAATCATCGCGCCGGCCTGCAGACGCGACATGTCAAGCAAATTGCTGATAAGTGAATTCAGACGGTCAGCCTGGGTCTCGATAGTACGGGCCAGTTCCAGCGCTTGCTCGGCCGAAAGCTGTGTGTTCAGATTATCCAGGTGGGTGGCCGAGGTCTTGATTATGGTGATAGGCGTCCGTAGATCGTGAGACACGGCGTGCAACAGGGCGGTTTTTAGCCTGTCGGCTTCGGCCAATGATCGGCTGTGTTGGGCTTGTTCCATGAGTTCAACGCGTTGGAGAGCGATGGCTGCCTGGTTTGTACATGCCCGAAGCAAATGATGTTGGGCTTCGCTAATCGTCTCTAAAAAGGTTGCCTGCAAGGTGCCATAAACCTGATCCCCGGCTTCCAGGATGACAAGTATATCAATTTCGGATAGTGCCCTTTCAGATCTAGGATCTGCGCCGTGTGGCAAAGTAATAGCCTGATCCGCTTTGACCTCCTCGATAACGACCCGGGTTAATTCGTCCAGGATCGCCTCTCGTTCGATCAGGGGATTGAGCGCGGTGCTGAGACGTAAAAGGATTTCCTGCTCGGCGGCGTTCTGGCGAACGAGTTCTGCTTGTTGCCTGGCGTAACCGGCCAGACGTCCGGTGATGACGGTGGCGATCAGGAAGATGAAGAGGTCGAGTAATTCACGGGGGTCTTCGACAGTCAGCGTGTAATAGGGACGAACCATGAAGAAATTGAAGGACACGAAACTCAACGTAGCAACCAGGAAGGATGGCAAAGTTCCCAGCCAGATGGCAGCGATGAGCGCCAACAGCATATAAATAAGTGATATGTTGGCAATGGATAACCGCTCGCGCAACAGTGTCAGGAAGGCTGTTGTAACCGCCACCATTAGCACGGCATACAGGTAGCGCCGGGTTAATTGGACAGGCCGTTGGGGGTTCAGGATGAACGGTCGGATAAGTAGCGGATCGCGCATGCGACTATCTACCAATATACATAGGGCATGATAGCGCTTTGGCGCTGCAGCGGCAAGAAGTAGGGGGCGAGCCGCTTAACTATGGATGTAATCTTCCAGGTGGTTGATCATCACCTGCTGCTCGGAGATGATTGTTTTGACCACATCACCGATGGAGATCACCCCGACCAGGCGTCCCTCGCCGTCCAGGACGGGCAGGTGGCGGATGCGCTTGTCGGTCATGATGGCCATGCATTTGTCGGCCGACTGGTTTTGCGTCACGCAGATGACTTCCGGCGTCATGATCTCGCGCACCGGCGTTTCGCGCGAGGTCTTGCCCAACAGGACGATCTTGCGGGCGTAATCCCGCTCGGAGAAGATACCGGCCACCCGGTCGGCCTCGGTGACGACCAGCGCGCCGATGTCCTTCTCGGCCATCAACGCCAGCGCATCGAAGACCTTCGCATCCGGCGTGATGGTGTAAACCTCGCTATCTTTTCCCGTCAACATTTGGCTGACTGTGGCCATATTTCCTAACCTCCTATCATGTGGTCGCGCACGCTGCCGGCGCTCGTGTTGCGTTCCCGATGCCTGGGTGCATTGTAAAATATCCGGCATGAGGTGTAAAGGCACAATTCAAAATGAGACCCGTTCCGGAGATTCCGGGAAATGTCAACGAAATAGCATTGACAGTTGCTGATTCAACTATATAATCTCTATCAGAAGGAAGGAGCAGCCGATATTTTCGGTTGCTCTTTTTTATTGATTGAGCCACGCCTATGGGCATTCAATTTCGGAAACTCAACATTGTATCACCTTACATCACACAGATAGGAGAGGCCATGCCTGATCAACACCCGAAAGTAACTCGTATAGTGGGAATATTCATGATCCTCATGCTGGCGCTGCTGATGGTGCCAGCATTTTTTGTGCCGGTGGCCGCCGACCACACGCCGGACCCGGCCAGTGTCGCCATCGTCGGTAGCCTGCAAAGCGAACTGGGCTGCCCTGGCGATTGGCAGCCGGAATGCGCGACCACCGAGCTTGCATACGACGCCGACGACGACGTCTGGCAAAAGTCTTTCGACGTTCCGACCGGCAACTGGGAATATAAAGCCGCGCTCAATGACTCGTGGGATGAGAACTACGGTGCCGGCGGGGCTCTTAATGGGGCCAACATCAGTCTTAGCCTGGCCGATCCGCAAGACGTCAAGTTTTATTACGATCACAAGAGTCATTGGATAACCGATAACGTGAATTCAGCGATTGCCACGGCCGCGGGAAACTTCCAGAGCGAGTTGGGCTGCACGGGCGACTGGCAACCCGACTGCCTACGCTCATGGCTGCAGGATCCCGACGGCGATGGCATCTATGCTTTCGTCACGACGGCTATCCCCGCCGGGAACTATGAATTCAAAGTCGCCATGGACGAGGACTGGGCCGAGTCCTATCCCAACAACAATGTGAATTTAAACGTTCCCGCGGATGGCGACACGGTGACGGTTACCTGGAACAGCGCCAACAATGAGGTCGTTGTCGATGTAGGCTCGACCGAGCCGCCACCGGACCCGGAGTGGGTCGTCGCCGGAAATTTCCAGGATGATCTGCCCATATCTGCATCCTGCGGCGAATGGAATAATACCTGTGCCCAGACCGGCATGGAGGATGACGACGGCGATGGTGTATATCGTTTCGTCGGCGACGCCTTGCCGGCAGGATCTTATGATTACAAAATCGTCGAATTCGATAACTGGGGCAACGCCCACCCGGCCGACGATGTTTCCTTCAACGCTACCGGCGCGCAGATGCGCTGGTACTTCCAGCCCGGCCCCAACCGCGTGGCCGACAACGCCAACCAGTGTATCGCCACAGTCGCCGGTAATTTCCAGAGCGAGCTCGGCGGCGACAACTGGACGCCCAGCAACTTGCGCACGATGATGTGGCAGGAAGCGCCGGGCAGCGACTGGTACAGCTTTACGACCAGCCTGCCGGCCGGCAACTGGGAGTATAAAGTGGCCCGCAATGAAGCCTGGAACGAAAGCTACCCGGCTGACAATGTTCCGCTTAACCTGGCGGCGACCCGCATGGTTACCTTTCGTTATAACTGTGCGACAAACGCTGTCGAGCACAGCCTGAGCGGTGGCCTTGATCCAGGCGATGAGGCCCTGGTGACTGACCCATTGCGCCAGGCGGGCATCGACGAGTTCATCTACTTCGTCATGACTGACCGTTTCGCTAACGGCGACCCGGCAAATGACAGGGGTGGCTCGCCTTCTTCTGACCGCGAAATCCACGGCTTCGACCCCACCGACAAGGGCTTCTACCACGGTGGTGACCTGGCCGGCCTGGAGAGCAAGCTCGACTATCTGGACGACCTGGGCGTCACCGCCCTGTGGATCACCCCGCCGTTCACCAATCGCTGGGTACAGGGTGCCGGCACCCCGGATGTCTCGGCCGCCTATCACGGTTATTGGCAGATCGACCTGACCCAGATCGACCCGCACCTGGGCGACAACGTCGAAATGCAATCGCTGATCGATGCCGCCCACTTGCGTGGCATGAAGGTCTACTTCGATATCGTGGTCAATCATACCGGCGATGTCATTCAGTATGTCGGCGGCGGGACGGCCTACCGCAACAAGACCGATTACCCGTTCCGCGACGCCGGCGGCAACGCCTTCGACGACCTCGACTACGCCGGCACCGGCACCTTCCCAGCCCTCGATCCGGCGATCAGCTTTCCCTACGAGCCAACCTTCGCCACCCCGGCGGACGCCAATGTGAAGGCCCCCACCTGGCTCAACGACCCGATTTATTACCACAACCGGGGCAACTCGACCTTCAGTGGTGAGAGCTCACTCTACGGCGACTTCTTCGGGCTGGATGATCTATTCACCGCTCACCCGGATGTCGTCAGCGGCATGATCGACGCCCACAAGGCGATGATCGACACCTTCGGCATCGATGGCTTCCGGATGGACACGGTCAAGCATGTCAACGACGAATTCTGGGAGGAGTTTGTGCCGGCTATCCTGACTTATGCTGCAGCCCAGGGCGCCGATGACTTCGTGATGTTCGGCGAGGTATTCGACGGCGATCCGGCCTATCTCAGCCGCTTCTCGACCGAACTGCCTCTGCCGGCCACGCTCGACTTCCGCTTCGACGGCGCGGTCAAGGGCGTCGTCGCCTACAACGGGCCGACCCACAACCTGCGCGACCTGTTCGCCGATGACAACTGGTTCACCGATGACGACTCCAACGCCTATGGGCTGGTGAAGTTCGTCGGCAACCACGACATCGGCCGCGTCGGCCGCGACATCGATCTGGGCAATCCTGGCGCGCCGGATAGCGAACGCGTAGCCCGGGCGGCGCTGGTCCAAGTGCTTAACTTCACCACCCGCGGTGTCCCCGTCGTCTACTACGGCGACGAGCAGGGCTTCACCGGCGACGGTGGCGACAAGGACGCCCGCGAGAATATGTTCCCCTCGCAGGTAGCGTCATACAACGATAACAACCTGATCGGCACGAACGCTACTCCGGCCGACGACAACTTTGACGCCACCCACCCGCTGTATCAAACCATCAGCGACCTGGCCGGGTTGCGGGCGGACCATCCCACGCTGAGATCCGGCGCTCAACTGCACCGCTTCAGTGAGGATGGCTCTGGCATCTACGCTTTCAGCCGCCTGGATCGAGACATCCAGGTTGAATATATCGTCGCGGTGAATACGGCCGAGAGTGCCAAATCGGCCACTTTTGTGACCGATACGCCCGATGCCACCACGTTCACCGAGATCTATCCCGGTACGGCCGGTGTGGTGAATTCCGACGCTTCCCGTTTGGTGACAGTAAATGTGCCACCGCTTAGCGTCGTTGTCTATCGGGCTGAGTCTCCGGTGCCGGTTGATTCCGATGCCGACGGCATCACGATAGCTACCCCGTCTGAAGGCGACGAAGTCCAGAGCCGTGTAGAAGTACGCGCCGATGTCACCCCAGGCACATATGCCGAGGTGACGTTCGCCGTATCGGTTGACGGCGACCCCTACGCCATTATCGGCGTAGACGACAACGCGCCCTACGCCGTCTACCATGATGTCAGCGGAATCTCCGAAGGGACCTCCATTACCTACAAGGCGATCGTGGCTGACCTCGGCGGCAATCTCAACTCCGACCATGTAACCGTCACCGTGGTGCGAATCCCGCCACCGCCGCCGCCCGGCGCGGGCACTTACGCCGTGATCCACTATTACCGTGACGACGGCGATTACGGCGATCACACGACCGGCGACTACAATGACTTCTGGGGCCTGCATTTGTGGGGTGATATCCAGGAGACAATCGACTGGACATCACCAAAGCCGTTCCTCGGCGAGGACGAGTACGGCCGCTTCGCTTGGGTTAAGCTGGCCGAGAACGCTACGAATGTCGGGTTCATCGTCCATCGCGGCGATACCAAGGACGGCACAAACGACGACCGCTTCTTCAACCCGGCGGCCACACCGCAAATCTGGCTGCGCCAGGACGACGCCACGACCTACACCAACCAGGCGTCAGCCCAGGGATTCGCCACTATCCATTACCGGCGAGCGGATGGGATTTATACTGATTGGGGACTGCACCTCTGGGGCGACGCCATAGCCGCCGGTGTTGAGACCACATGGGATGCTCCACGGCCCTATGACGGCATCGACGACTACGGCGCGTACTGGAACGTGCCCATCAAGGACGCCAACCAGCCGTTGAATTACATCATCCATAAGCCCTCCGGCGATAGCGTGCCGGATACCCGCGAGCCGGGTGGCGACCGGTCCTTTATCCCGGCCGAGGATGCATCAGTCTGGGTCCTGTCCGGTGACGAGACGATCTACGCTGAGCGCGGCGAAGCGCTCGGCTACGCCACTATCCATTACCACCGCCCGGCCGGTGACTATGGTGATTACACCTCGTCCAACTTCAACGACTTCTGGGGCTTGCACACCTGGGGCGACGCCGACGATCCGGGCTGGACGACGCCGCGCAAGCCGGCGCGCTTCGACATGTTCGGGCCGGTCTTCGAGGTGCCCCTCAATCCGCCGCGGACCACACTTAACTACATCCTCCACCGCGGCGATGAGAAGGACCCCGGTCCTGACCAGTCGCTCCTGGTGAACGAGATTGGTTTCGAGGTCTGGCAGCTGCAGGGCGCTGACCCCGCAGACCCCTATCTATTGCCGATGGGGCCGGGTGGTCCGGTCATGAAGGGCAACCTGAGTGAACAGCGCGCCTACTGGGTCAGCGAGGACACAATCCTGTGGGCGGCAGCCGACGATTCGACGGCCGAATACCGGCTGTATTACGCAGCCAGCGGCGGGCTGGCGCTCACTGATGAGGGCGTAAGCGGTGATAGCCTTGTGTTGACCCTGGGGACGGCCGATCCGGCCATCTTCGACAAGTTCCCGCACCTCACCGGACTGCCGGCGCTGAAAATCGCGGCCGGCGATCTGGACCAGGTGCCGGACATCCTCACTGGGCAATTCGCTGTCGGCATGTCGAAGGATAATTCTCGCGTCGACGCCACCGGGCTGCAAATCCCCGGCGTGCTCGATGACCTGTACACCTACAACGGCGACCTGGGTGTGACGTGGAACGGCAACGTGCCCACGATTCGTCTGTGGGCGCCGACAGCCAAATCAGTCACTTTCCACCTGTTCGACGACGCCGACCCGACCACCACCAGCACGACGACGCCAATGGCCCTGGATGCCGATTTCGGTGTTTGGAGCATTACCGGCGACGCGAGCTGGAAGAACAAGTACTATCTGTTCGATGTCGAAGTTTATGTCAACAGCACCGGGCAGGTCGAGCATAATCTGGTGACCGACCCCTACTCCTTCAGCCTGGCCATGAACTCGATCCGCAGCCAGATCGTCGACCTGAGCGACCCGGCGCTGAAACCGCCCGGCTGGGATAGTCTGGCCAAGCCGCCGGTCGCCGCGCCGGAAGATATCAGCGTCTACGAGATTCACGTGCGCGATTTCAGCGTCAACGATCCCTTGGTACCCGACGATCTGAAAGGTACTTACAAAGCCTTCACGCTGGACAACACGCACGGGATGAACCACCTGAAGGAGCTGGCCGACGCCGGCCTCACCTACCTGCACCTGTTGCCTGTGTTCGACATCGCCACGATCGATGAGAACAAGGCCAACTGGCAGGAGCCGGACCCGGATGTGCTGGCGACCTACCCGCCGGATTCAGACCAGCAACAGGCCGCCGTGGTCGCCACTGAAAACCTCGACGGCTTTAACTGGGGCTACGATCCCTTCCACTACACCACACCCGAAGGTAGCTACAGCACCGACCCGGACGGGACGACGCGCATCCTGGAGTTCCGCGAGATGGTGCAGTCGCTCAACGAAGACGTGGGACTGCGGGTGGTCATGGACGTGGTTTATAATCACACCAACGCCTCCGGCCAGTCCGAGAAATCCGTCCTGGATCGAATTGTGCCCGGTTACTACCATCGCCTGAACAACACCGGCGGGGTAGAGAACAGCACCTGTTGCGCCAACACGGCCAGCGAGCACAACATGATGGAAAAGCTCATGGTGGATTCGTTGGTCGTCTGGGCGGCTGAGTATAAGGTTGACGCTTTCCGCTTCGACCTGATGGGCCACCACATGGTGGAGAACATGGTCGCGGTGCAAGAGGCGCTACAAGGGCTGACAACAGAGGATGACGGCGTCGACGGGGCCGAGATATATCTCTATGGCGAAGGCTGGAACTTCGGTGAAGTCGCCAACAACGCCCGCGGCATAAACGCCACCCAGCTCAACATGGCCGGAACGGGCATCGGCACGTTCAGCGACCGGCTGCGCGATGCCGTACGCGGCGGTGGTCCGTTCGACGGGGGCCAGGACCTTATCCGCCGCCAGGGATTCGCCAACGGGTTGTATTATGACCCCAATGCGCTCAACAGTGGCAGCCCGGCCGAACGCAATACGCTGTTGCTCCTGACTGACCAGATTCGCGTCGGCATGGCCGGCAACCTGGCCACCTACCAGTTCACCGACCGCAACGGCAACCTGGTGACCGGGGCGCAGGTTGACTACAACGGCCAGCCGGCCGGCTACACGCTGGACCCGCAGGAGAACATCAGCTACATCTCCAAGCACGATAACCAGACCTTGTACGACATCAACGCCTACAAGCTACCGGTCAACACAGCCATGGACGACCGCGTGCGGGCCCAAAACGTCGGCCTGTCGACGGTCATCCTGGGGCAGGGCGTGCCGTTTCTGCACGCCGGCAGCGATTTGCTGCGCTCCAAGTCGATGGACCGCGACAGCTACAATTCGGGCGACTGGTTCAACCGGCTGGACTTCACCTACCAGAGCAATAACTGGGGGGTGGGCTTGCCGGTGGCCGAGAAGAACCAGGATAACTGGGGCATCATCGGCCCGTTGCTGGCCAACCGGGATTTGAAACCGGAGTCTGATGATATCATGCTGATGGCCGAGCTGTTCCAGGAACTCCTGGCCATTCGCGACAGCTCGCCGTTGTTCCGGTTGGAAACAGCGGATGAGATCCAGGAACGGCTGGTCTACCACAACACCGGGCCAACGCAGTTGCCCGGCCTGATCGTCATGAGTCTGTCCGACCTGGTGGCCGTCGACCTGGATCGCTACAATGAGTTCATCGTCGTTTTGGTAAACGCCAACGACGAGGCCCAAAGCTTCACGCAGAGCGGGCTGGTGGGGGTTAACCTGGACCTGCACCCGGTTCAGGCTGGTTCTGTCGACCCGGTTGTGAAAACTTCCAGCTTCGACATCGCGACCGGCACCTTCGAGGTACCCGGTCGGACCACGGCGGTGTTCGTGTTGCCGGAGACACCGGCAAACTTGGTTGTGATGCTCAATAATGATGTGCAGGACTTAGTCGACAACGGTCAGCTGTCCGCTAACCGGGCGACGGTGCTCTTCACCCATCTCAACAACGCCTTGCGCGATCTAAACAACGGCAAGCCGGCCCAGGCCATCACCCAGCTGCAGCAATTCATCCGGCAGGTGGAAAACCTCGTCCGGCAAGGGAGTCTGTCCAGCGCAGATGGCGCAGCCTTGATTGAAGAGGCGGAGATCATCATCGCTGAGATCAGGGCCGGCAATTAGCGGTTAACAGACTTCTGTTGCGATCCATCAGGCGGCCGGGATGCATCCCGGCCGCCT
>JAWOHK010000170.1:0-20983 GCA_046485205.1 Chloroflexota bacterium
GGGATGATCGGCCGTTTGCCGGCCTGCGTATCAGCGCCTGCATGCACGTGACGACCGAGACGGCCAATCTCATGGTCAGCCTACAGGCGGGTGGCGCGGATGTCGTGCTCTCCGCCAGCAATCCGCTGAGCACTCAAGACGATGTGGCCGCCGCGCTGGTCACGCGCTATGAGATCCCGGTTTTCGCCATCAAGGGCGAGGATAACGAGACTTATTTCAAGCACATCCACGCCGTCCTCGACCACAAACCCCACATCATCATGGATGATGGAGCGGATCTGGTTAGCACGATTCATAAAGACCGCCGCGAATTGATCGATAATATGATGGGTGGCACCGAAGAAACAACCACCGGCATCATTCGCCTGCGCGCCATGGCCCGCGACGGGGCATTACAGTTTCCCATGATGGCCGTCAATGACGCGCTAACCAAGCATATGTTTGATAACCGCTATGGTACAGGCCAGTCAACTATAGACGGCATCATTCGGGCGACCAATGTCCTGCTGGCAGGTAAGAATGTGGTAGTGGCCGGGTACGGTTGGTGTAGCCGCGGCATCGCTATGCGCGCCCGTGGCCTGGGGGCGAACGTCATCGTAACTGAAATCGATCCGCTGAAGGCATTGGAAGCTGTCATGGACGGCTACCGGGTAATGCCCATGGCCGAAGCGGCCCCAATTGGAGATATCTTTGTCAGCGCGACGGGCGATATCAACGTCTTCGATGAGCATCATTTTATGGCCATGAAAGACGGCGCGTTATTGGCCAACTCAGGTCACTTCGATGTCGAGATCAACAAACCCGCCTTGCGGGCGTTATCGGTTGACGGACCAAAACGGGTGCGCCCCTTCGTCGACCAGTTCCGGATGAAACACAACAATCATCGCCTCAATCTCTTGGGCGAAGGCCGTCTCATCAATCTGGCCGCGGCCGAGGGGCATCCGGCCTCGGTGATGGACATGAGCTTCGCCGGGCAAGCGATGGCGGCCAAGTATCTGGTTGATAACAAAGGCCAATTGGAGAACCGTGTTTACACGATTCCGCAAGAGGTAGACCAGGAGATCGCCCGGATCAAACTGGAGGCAATGGGCATCTATATCGATACGCTCACTGACGAACAGGAAGCCTACCTGAATTCCTGGGAAGAAGGAACCTGATATTCATAATAAATGAGATGAACAGGCGGCCGGTTTATTGCCCGCCGCCTGTTCGTAGTGCAAGAGGTTGAAATCGAGCGCAGGCTGTTGCTCGTCCGTCATGACTGTACCAAGGGACAAGAACGCAGGAGACCGCGTCGGCGCGGTGAGAGTGGCGCGTCACATTTCCAACATCATCAGCCCGCCCACGATGTTTGCGGCTATCGGCCTGGCTTTAGGCGCTTACGAACGGCCGATTTTACCGGGTCTTGCCTGGGGGTTCCTTTACGCGCTGATCGTCACGCTGACACCCATGATGGTGATTACCTATCTCCTTCGTACCGGGCGCATCGAAGACCTGCATATGAGTCGCACCAGCGACCGCCACATTCCTTACCTGGTGGCGGTGCTGTCCGGGATCATCGCCTATCTTGTGGTCTATCTGTTTGACGGCCCTGATTTGCTCCAATGTTTGGCTATGCTCAATATTATCACGCTGGGCGCGCTGGGAATCATCAACACGCGCTGGTTGATCAGCATCCACGCGACGGCGGCGGGAGCAACCTGGCTCATCGCGACCCTTATTTTTGGCCCGGTAGTCAGCCTGATCTTGCTGCCTCTGGTCATCCTCATTTGCTACATCCGGTTGTTTCTCTTACGCCATACTCTGGCCCAGATCCTGGCCGGGGTAGTCTTAGGCCTGACTATCGTGCTCATCATGCGAGCCTTCGGTTGCTTCATTCCTTAAGCCATGTTTGAGCAAGACCGGTTTATCGGTCGTCTCCAGCGCCATGTCATCGCCGATCCGGCTATTCAGGTCTGCTTCTTATCCGGATCGTTCGGACGCCGGACGGATGATGCTTATTCAGATGTTGATGTGGCGCTCGTATTTCAAGACGAGCCGGCGCGTTCGACCGCCTGGGAGCGGCGGTGCGCATTCGCAACATCGATGATGCCTTACGTCCCTTCGCGTTCCTTCGATGCGACGCATATACGACCGTTTCTCCATATCGCCCTTTATAGTAATGGCACGAAAGTCGACTACCTCTTTGAGACGCTGGATGGTTTAAAACCGAATCCATGGGCTAGAGAAATCCGCATTTTGAAGGATAGCAATCGATGGGCCGAGAATTTCCATACAACCTCGTCTCGTCTGGCTCCCACCCAGCCTTACATCAGCCCCACCGACCTGGCTGCGCTGGATGACCGCTTCTGGGTCATGTTCTGGGATGTGTTGCGTCTGCTAAAACGAGGCGACACTGACAAGCCGTTTATAATCTATCTGGAACTCCTCTACTTTACTTTGCCGCCACTCCTGGCAGCCTTGCCGCCGGAAGACTCGGCTCATCAGGGCTTGCTGCAAGCGAGTTATTCCCGTGATACAACGGCCACGGCGCACGCACTGGCCGAATTACTCGATGCTTATCTGGCCGCACGAGCTGCTATTGTTCGCCGTCAGAACCTTCCCCAACCGGCCAATACAGCCTTCGAGGCTGAGATTAAGCGCCTGATCGACAAACTGGCTCGCTAACCAGATTTAGATACTTGCAGATTCGTTCAGCCAAGCCCCCACGTGATCGATGACTTCGGTCACCGGATCTGTCGTTTGCTCGAAGTCGAACCAGGTAATCCGCCGGTCATCCGGACGAAACCAGGTGTCCTGGTAGCGAGCAAAGCGGTGGGTCTCAAATTTGATTCGCTCTACGGCCGCTTCGAGAGTCATTTCACCATTCAGAAAAGCCAGTAGTTGCCGGTAACCCAAGCCGCTCATGGCCGGGAGGCCGCGACTGTAGCCGGCCTCATATAATTCGGTGACTTCCGCCAGCAAGCCGTCGGCCATCATGGCCTCAACTCGTTCGTCAATTCGGCGGTAAAGGGTATCCCGATCGCGGCGAACGCCGACTATATGAATATGATAAGGAGGCGGGGACTTGCGTTGGAGGTCGGTGATCGCCCGGCCGGTGGTTAACGTCACCTCCAGGGCGCGCACGGAACGCCGGAGGTTGCGCGGGTCGATGCGAGCGGCAGCGTTGGGGTCCAGCGCCGATAACCAGCGAGAGGCTTCGGCCGCGCCTAAATCCTCCAGTATACTCCGCAGCACCGGTTGTGGGGGCACCTCGGGGATCCCCCAGCCTTCGATAACGGCCGTGACGTATTGGCCGGTGCCGCCGACCAGGATGGGCAAGCGCCCGCGGGCCAGAATCTCATCAATCGTCTGGTAAGCCAGCCGCTGAAATTCGCCCAGACTGACGACCTCGTCCGGCGAACAGATGTCGATCAGGTGATGGGGAACCGCGGCCTGCTCGGCGGCTGTTGGCTTGGCCGTGCCGATATCCATGCCGCGGTAAAAGAGGCGCGAATCGGCCGAGACGATCTCGCCGTTAAACCGCCTGGCCAAAGCCAATGACAGGGCTGTTTTGCCAGCCGCCGTCGGACCTACGATCACAAGAAGCGGGCGATAGCCAGGTTCCATGATGCCTGCCGCTACCAGCCAAATACGGCGTTGGGGAAATGGTCGCAACGCAGCAACTTGCCGGTCGAGTCCAGTTCAATCGCTACCAGGTCAATGCGCCAGTTCACGTCATCCAACGCATGCTCGTAGACATACTGCTTTCCCAAGCGCAGCAATTTTTCGGCTTTGCGCGGGGTCAGGCCTTCCTCCGGCAAGCCAAAATCCCGGCCGCGACGGGTTTTGACCTCGACGAAGACCAGCGTTTCGCCGTCACGCGTTACCAGGTCGATCTCGCCCGCCCGGCAGTGCCAGTTTTGCTCGACAATGAGATGGCCCAGCGTTTCCAGGTGAGTAGCGGCAAGCCCCTCGCCCCAGCGGCCGAGTCGCCGGCGGGGGTCGGTGCTCGGAGAGTCCTCATTCATGCCCTTTCTCCTTGGGAGGAGGCATGTTAATTCCGAACCATCGTTTTAAGCCTGAATCAGTCTGTTCTGGTGGCCGGATAATGTGAGCCAGTTGATCTAACAGGTCGCCCCACTTCTCGGTTCGTCGTGAACGGCGGCCATGCTCCTTCTCGCGGGTTAAATCAGGACGGGAAGTCATTAACTCGTCATATAATTCCATAGTTCGATCGATCGTCCGCTGGATGTCAAAGCGCTGGCTGGCCCGGCGGGCTGTCTGTCCCATCTCCCGACTGTGGTTCGGGTCGGCGGCCATTGCGACCATGGCCGCAGCCAACCCGCCTTCGGCCGTGTGTACAATATAGCCGTTGACGCCTGATTCAATCGAGTCGGTAATGCCTGGCGAGGCGACGCCGATGGTGGGTAGCCCGGCGGCCATTGCTTCAATGACCGTTAGTGGATGGACTTCCGACGTCGATGCGGTGACGAATGCGTCGGCGGTGGCCAGCCAATTGCCCACATCCTCATAGGGAACGACGCCGATAAAATGAACGTTTTTCTGGAGCCCCAACTGGTGGACCAACAATCGTAATTCCTCTTCCTGAGGTCCTTTACCTAGCAGCGCCACGTGTAAATCAGGGACAATTTCGCGGGCGATAGCCAATTGTTGCAACAGAACCACTAGATTTTTTTCGGATGACAGTCGCCCGACATACATGAGCAAATATGCCTCATCACTCAACCCTAAGTCGGACCGGTTATAGGGGCGGCTTGGCTGTAAAAATGGGTCGAGTTCGATACCGTTCTCAATCACGACCGTGGGGCAACGGACCCCGAATTCCAGCATCAACTGCCGTATGCTCTCGGAAGGGGCAATAACGATATCGGCCAGGTCGGTGAATTCGGGCCAAAGCTGGCGCATGATAGCATCGGCCGCCGGTTGAGGTAAGGGGGTATAGGCCCCGGTGTAGAGATCGTATCGTGTGTGATTTGTGTAAACGATGGGGCAGCGGGCATAGCGGTGAGCCATTTCTACGCTCATGAGTAGATGGTGGCTATGGACGATATCCATTTGCGCCAGGAGGGCCTGGGCCCGGCGACTGTAGCCGATACTGATATAGTAGCCATAATTTCCCAACCGCAAGCCCGGCGAGCGAATGATCCCTGCCTGTTCATCATCTTCTTGTTCTTCACCCAGGGTAAAGATGAGTACGTGATGGCCCGCCGCTTCCAGATACTTTTGGTGAAGGCTGACCATCCGAATCGCTCCATTGACGACTGTCGGATCATAGGTGGCCGAGATCAACCCAATGTGCATATATCCTCCCACCTATCCAAACGTCTTCCTACCAAAGCTCCCAAACCGTCATGGTTACGAGGCCGAACCCAGCTTACTCGTCTAGCAACCGTAGCTGGTACTGCCGAACCAGCCAATCGGTGTTACGAATTTTGGTGGCTAGTTCGGCGGCCAGATTTTTCATCAGCTTGTAACCCAGAACCGGGTAGGTCTCGCACAGGCGCATGAGCTGGTCGCGGCGCAAGCGCAAGAGCATGGTATCATCGCGACTGACCCGAATCGTGGCCGAGCGAACACCCTGATCGACTAAAGCGACTTCACCTACGATCTGCCCCTGCCGCAGTTCGGTCAGGACTACCGGCTCCATTTGCTGATGAGTCGCCTCCTTGCCGACCGTACCGGGATTGACCAGCACTTCTACGCCGCCGCGGCCAATGATGTACATTTCGTCCGATTCCTCATTCTCGCTCATCAGAACCTGCCCCCGGTTAAAGGTAGACGGGGTACAAAGCGCAGCCACCAGGCTTAGTTGAGCCTCGCTGAAGTTATCGAACATTTCGGTCGTCGCCAGAATGGCTCGCACACTGGGTTGCATGGCTCCTCTATTGTTTCGCAACCAACTCTTCGCGTTTAGTGTCGATAGTCTCAAGAAGCGAATCGAATGACTTGGCAAAGGCCGCCACGCCATCAACTTGAAGTTGCTCGGTAATATCCTCAAAATCGATCTGCAATTCGGCCAGGCGGTCCAGCACTTCCTGGGCCTCATCCAGGTCCTTTTCCAGCGTGTAGGCTACGACGCCACGTTCCCGAAATGCATCGATCGTTTCCGGAGGCATCGTATTCACTGTGTCCGGGCCGATTAACTCCTCGACGTAGAGCGTATCGCGGTAATCGGGGTTCTTGGTACTGGTGGAAGCCCATAGGAGGCGTTGGGCGCGCGCGCCTGATTCGTCTAGTTCGGCGAAAGCCCCCGAGCGTTCGCGGAAAATCTCCTTGAATCGTTGATAGACGAGGCGTGAATTGGCGATGGCCGCTTTGCCCATTAGCGTAGTGGCCGCCGGGTCGTCCAATTTTTCCAATTGTTTGTCGACAGCCGTATCGACCCGGCTGACAAAGAACGATGCCACCGATGCGACCTGGTGTGGATCGCCACCACTATCCAGCCATTTCTGCAAGCCGTCGATGTAAGCCTGCGCGACAGCCTCATAATGAGCCATCGAGAACATTAGGGTGATATTGATATTGATGCCCTCTCCGATTAATTGGCGAATGGCGGGGATACCTTCCGGCGTTGCCGGAACCTTGATCATCACATTCGGCCGGTCGACGGCCCGGAACAGCCGGCGAGCCTCGGCAATTGTCTCAGCCGTATTATGGGCCAGATGGGGGGAAACTTCCAGGCTCACGAACCCGTCGCCGCCATTGGTTTCCTTGTAAAGCGAGGCAAACAAGTCGCAAGCAGCCTGAATGTCGGCCAGGGCCAGAGCCTCATAGATGGATTCGGTGTCGGCACCGTCCTCTACCAGCTCGGCCAGCTGCTGGTCATAGTCTTCGCTGCGGGCAATGGCGCTATCAAAGATAGAAGGGTTCGAGGTAATTCCGCGCAACCCGTCTTCGGCGATCAGGGCCGCGATAGTCCCGTCGTCCAGAAATTGACGGCGGATGTTGTCATACCAAAAGCTCTGTCCGAAAGCTAAAAGTTCGACGAGTGGATTGGTCATATGGCAATCTCCTTTCGGCTAGGCTAGATCATCGTCGCTAGGAGTTCCGGTGGCCGGCCGGCCATAGACGACGTTCACACCCTGAAGCCGGCTAAGAATACCCTCGATGAGGGCAATAAAAAGGATGAAAAGGATATCAACGGCAATGGCAATCGAAAACGCGATGCCTAAATAGCCAAAAACGACGGCCACTAAACCGCCTAGGTTTCCGGCTAGGCCAGCCTGATCAACTGGCATCGCCCGGCCGATGAAGAACAAGACCCCGGCCAAGAAACCCATCATTACCAGGAATGCCGGCCACGCTCGCCGGTCTGAGCGACTGGGCAGCATGGCGTTGCTGATGGCGAAGATGAGGTATATCCACAGGAGGATGTAAGGTGTCGCCAGCAAATCGGCCATTGACCGCGCCAGGATATCGACATCTCCGGTGCGCACGGCAGCGGCCAGATCTGTAACGCTAAACACACGGAACCCGATGAGTAAAATGACCACCGTACCGGCCACGAGCGGGGCGCCACCAATCAGGCTCTCGCGAATCGGTCCCAACCGGCGATCCTTGTAATACTCCACATATCCCAGCTGTAACGTCCCGTCCGGTTGCCGTCGTGGCAGGAGTGACATGCCCCCCGTTCGCACTCCCAAAAACGTCGCCGTCAGCCAATGGCTGACTTCATGTAGTAGAACGCCGGGAAAGAGAACAACGGCATAGACAATGATGGCCCAATCCGGCCGGCCGACCAGCAACAGACTTACCCCATGGAGATGTGCGTGAATCCAGCGCTGCAGAACCAGCAGGAGGGCCAGGGCAATGATTACCCACAGGATTGGCAGCAGCGGATCGCTCATACGCGAAATCGCTTACACCACAGCGCCGCGCACCAGTTGAACAAAACCGGGCTTGAGCGACGCTCCGCCGACCAGAGCCCCGTCAATGTCGGGCTGGCGCATGTAATCGGCGATGTTGTCTTCGGTTACGCTACCGCCATATTGAATTCGAATGGCTTCGGCTGCGTCGCGGCCGAACAGATCGGCCATCACATCGCGCACACTGCGGCCGATGATGTCGCCGGCCTGTTGGGGTGATGCCGACCGGCCGGTGCCGATGGCCCAGATGGGTTCGTAGGCAATGACACATACGGCCGCTTGCCACTTTTCCAGCCCGGCAAACGCCGCGCGAACCTGGCCGCTGACGAAGGATTGGGTTTCGCCGGCCTCATTCTGTTCCAGGCTCTCGCCGACACAGACGATCGGGGTCAGATTATGAGCCAGGGCAGCTTTGATTTTCTTGTTAACACCTTCGTCTGTTTCGCTAAAGTAGGCACGCCGCTCGGAATGACCCAGGATCACATATTGGCATAGCCCTTGCAGCATGGCCGGGGATACTTCCCCGGTATAGGCGCCGCTGACTTCATGATAGATATTTTGCGCGCCGACGCCGATCTTTGTCCCCTCAACGGCCTTTGCCACCGCCGGAATAGCGACGAAGGGCGGGCAAACAGCGATATCGATGTGCTCGATGGCGTTCAGATCGGGCGCGATCTCGTTTATAAATGTCACGGCCTCGTCGACCGTCTTGTTCATCTTCCAGTTACCGGCAACGAATGGGGTACGCATCTGTTTTCCTTATCTCATGTGTGTTGGTTTATTAATTGCGCCGGCCTTTCCTCACTCAACGATGGCCGGCGGGTTGGTCATCGATCGGCGCGCCAGATTTGCGCCACGGGGCAAAGCAGCACAAAGTGCCTAAGGCCCCACTCGTACTTCATTATAAGGGACGCACGGCATAGGGGCAATCTCCGGATGCGAGATATGGCCGCGATTTGGCTCACGGATCCACAGCCAGTTACTCCCATAGATTCCAACCGGCATAAGCGGTGTCCTCGTATTTTCGCCTAACGCTTAAGATATTCTTCGGGCCTGATGGAAATGACCTGGCTGGAACTATCCGGTTGCATGCTAACGCCATAGAGGGTCTGGGCTGCTTGAACCGTGCCGCGATTGTGGGTGATCAAAATGAATTGGGTATCGCGGCTCATGTCGGTCAAGAGATCCCGGAAGCGAGTTACATTGGCTTCGTCCAGCGCCGCATCCACTTCGTCGAGAACGCAAAAAGGTGGCGGCGCGACCTTGAGCAGGGAGAAGATGAGGGCTGCGGCGGTTAACGAACGCTCGCCGCCGGAAAGTAAAGCCAGACCCTGCTCGCGGCGGTTGGGCAATTGGGCGACGATCTCTACTCCACTGCTGGTGGGGTCATCCGGATCGGTCATGGACAACCGGCCGGAACCACCGCCAAACAATTGCTTGAAAGTTTTGTCGAACAGAAGGTTGACTTCATCAACCGTTCGGGAAAACGCTTTGGAGGTGAGTTCATCCAATTCGCCGATGACCTGGCGCAACTGGCCGTCCGTCTGTGTCAGGTCTTCCACCTGGCGGCTCAGAAATTCGAACCGCTCCTCGGTGGCGTCAAGTTCGGCCGGCGCGTCGGGGTTGATCGGCCCCATGCGCTGGAGCTGGCCGCGATAGAGATGGATATTTTCTTCGATATCCGCAGGCAGTTGGGATACGGTCGGCAACTGTTCAACAACCTCATGGATCGGCAACGGCGTCGCCCCGGTTTGTTCGGCATCAAAGCTGAGTGACACAAGTCCCAGGTCTGTTCGAATTCGCTCCTGCAAATTCTCAACCTGACTCTCAGATTGGGTCAGCCGGATGCGCGCCTGGGTGAAATGGGTTTCAAGGTCCAATGCGTGTTTTTGCAGGGCAGACATTTCTTGTTGAGAGGCATCAAGTTGGAGGCGATCAGCTTCGATCTCCGTTACCAGCGGAAGAATGGCGCTTTCTACAGCATGCAACTGTTGTTCCGCCTCTTCCGGGCCGGCTGCATCATCCAAAGTCAACTCGCCCAGCTGTTCCCGTAACAGAGCCAAACGCTGGCGCAACCGGTTAAGCTGGCTATCTATCTGGTTGAGGGTTGAACGGCGGCTATCAACTACCGCCTGGCGTCCGGCCAGAATCGTTTGCGCGGCGTTCTGAGCCTGGCGCAAGTTGCTGCTTTGTTGCTCCACTTCGCCTACCGGTAACGCGGCCAACTGTTGGCGGGCTTTGGCCAGCGCTTCGTCAATTTGGGTCAGCTGCCCTACTTGCTCAGCGATTTCCGTCTCGGTTTGTGACAGTCGCGTTTCGATATGGATCCGGGTTTGATCTTGTTCAGCTTGCTGGCGAATTTTCGACTCGCGTTGCTGATGAGCAAGGTTGAGTTCCTGTTGGGCGATGCTCAACCTTTGCCGGGCTTCGCTTTCCGATTGTTCCCGACGGCGGTCTTCCCCGGAATGCATATCGACTTGCTCTTGCAAAGCTTCAATTTCTTTTTGCCGGGTAACGATCTTTTCCTCGCGGCTGACCAGAGCGAGCCGCATTTCTGCTAGCCGGTCAGATTCCTCGCGCCAGCGAGCCTCACGGGCCAGGATACCTCCCCTACCGGAAGCAGCTTGAATTTCGACCAGGCCACCGCCGTGAACGAGCAACCCGTCGCGGGTTACGGCCTGATAACCCGGCGGCCACGTAGCAGCCAGGCGGTAGGCGGTCGCGGGCTCCTCAACCAACAGAACCGTTCCCAAGAGACGGGCGATGAGGGCTACCAGGGACTCGTCAACGGCAATCAATTCGTTGGCCCAACCAATCACTCCCTGCTCTCCGGCAACATCCGGCCGGACTGTGAGCAACGCCTTTCCGTTAGAGGTGGCCGGAATCTCGCCGGCTAAAGCGACCAACAAAAGCCGGGCTTCCTGGCCGCCATGACGAACGTTGGCGGCATCTACCGCCTGCCAGAGCGCGCCCTCATCCTGAACGATCCAGGCTGCCAGACGCTCGCCGAGGGCAGCCGCAATAGCCGTCTCGTATTCGCCGGGTAGCCTGATAAGCCTGGCTAGCTGGCCGACCAGACGATCGGGTTCAAGTTTAATCTCTTGCCGATAACTTCGTTCGAGTATCGACACTCGTTCTTCCAGACGCGCCATTTCGTTACGCATTCGGTTTAATTCTTTTTCCTCATCACGGGTTGCGTGGCGCAGGCTTTTCAATTCAAAAGTTGCTGCCTGGAGGGATTGATGTCGGGCAGCGCGTTCGCTCTGCAGTTGGGCGACATGCTCCTGGGCAACGGTAACATTTGCTTCTAATTCCGGGATCGACCGATCCGATTTATCCGGCGCGTCATTCTGCCTTTCAAGGCTTTCGGCGGTGGAAATCAATTCGGCCAATCGCTCGCGTAACTGGCTGAGCCGGCCTTCGGCCTGCGCGTGAGCGGTTCGGGCGCGCTGCCGCTCCGCCTCTAGGCGGGCGACGGTTGACTGTCGCTCGGTTATCTCACTTTCTTGGGATTGGGTTGCCGCCTGGAACTGCTCCATCTGCGTTTGTTGCGTCTGAAAGTCATCTTGGGCCGCAGCCAGCTCTGTCATGGCAGCGGCCAATTCAGCTTGAGCCTTTTCTTGCTGTTGGGCAAGAAGCACCTCCTCGTTTGTGGCGGCAGCGATCTGAGTTTCCAAAGAGGTTTGACGCTCGCTAAGGACCGCCTGCTCGCGTCTCTTTCGCTCGACTTCGCCGCGCAGCCGGTCGTGGGTGGACTGGTGCTCGCTGATGTGTTGCCGGGTTGTGGCCATTCGACGCTGCGTTGCCTCGTTCCGCTCCTGCAAATCCAGCAATTGCCGGCGTGATTCCTCCCAGGCGGCTTCAGCCGTTCCAGCCTTTTGGCGGGCCAATCGTAATTCTCTCTTGACTTGTTCCCACTTATACCCATACCAGACACGCAACAGTTCACGCAAATCGACTGAAATTTGCTGGTAATTACGGGTACGGGTCGCCTGGCGTTTGAGCGAGGCGACACGCGGCCGCAACTCCTCCAGGATGTCATAAACTCGCTGGAGATTGCGTTGTGTTTCTTCCAACCGTCGCAAAGTTTCGGCCCTTCGCGCTTTGTAATGGGTGATGCCGGCCGCCTCCTCGAAGAGCGCCCGCCGCTCATCCGAGCGCAGCGACAAGGCTTGATCGACAAGCCCCTGCCCGATAATGGCATAAGTTCGTTCAGCCAATCCGCTGGTCGCCAGCAAGTCGGCCACATCTTTTAACCGGACTTGCTGGCCGTTGATCAAGTATTCGTTTTCGCCGGAGCGGAAGGAACGACGTGCGATTTCCACCTCGCTATAGTCAATGGGCAACCAGCCGTCGCTGTTGTCCAGGGTGATGGTCGCCTGGGCCATGCCCGCCCGCGCCCGTTGCGGGCCGCCGGCAAAGATCATATCGGCCGAACGCTTGGCGCGAAGAGTGCTGTAACTTTGCTCGCCCAAGACCCAGCGCAAAGCATCGGCAATATTGCTCTTGCCGCTGCCATTAGGGCCGACGACGGCGGTAATGCCGCTATCGAAGACGAATTCGGTCTTGGTGGCAAAGGTCTTGTACCCTTGCAGGGTCAGCTTACGCAGCTTCATGGTACTGTTTCACCGCCGAATCCTTCGGCGATACCTCGATGGGATTTTAAAATCCTGACCGGGTCTCCCCTTATCCATTCAATCATTCAAACGTGATGAGGGACGCGCCGTGAGGTTCGCGTCCAAGCGGTGCCAACTATATAATATTTCGTGTGACCGAGGCAACCGTTAGCCGTCAGGCGCTTATCGAAGCGATTGCGGCGTTGGAGTCGAAAAAGGACCCTGCCGGTCTGGATCGGGAACTGGACTGGGCGATTCAAACTGCGTTGTCGGCCCTTCGCGGAAAGTTAGCCGAGATAGTCGCGCAGCCCAATCTCGATCAGCATCCTGAACTAGCCGTGCTGGTCGCCGACCTCTCCGGCTTTACGGCCCTGTCAGAGCATATGGATGCTGAGAATGTGCGCGAGGCGCTCAACGCCATGTGGCACGTTTTAGACAAGGTGATCAGGGCTTGGGGAGGACAAATCGATCAGCACGCCGGCGACAGCCTCCTGGCGCTCTTTGGTTTGCCGCATCCACGCCGTTATGATGCCACGCGCGCCTTGCAAGCAGCCCTGGCCATGCAGGTGGAGTTGGATCTGTTCAATGATCGCTCGCGGGCAGTAACCGCCGATGACGAAACATATGTGTGGGCTCGCGATTGGCCGGGCCCGCAAATGCGAATTGGCGTTCACACGGGGCCGGTCTACTTTGCTCAAGCCCCGGGGAGCGGCCAGCGGACGGCTGTGGGCGACACTATTCTAGTCGGCCGGTATTTGGAAAAACGAGCTCCTCCGGGCCAGGTCCTGATCTCAAGTGCCGTTTATCGAGCTATCCATTCTCAATTTCTCGTGGAAGTTTTGACCGGCCGGGCAGATCGGCCACCGGAAATCGTTGATGGATGGTATGAAGAAGCGCATGCCTATGTGGCTTTGGGGGAACGTCCCGACCGGGGATCATTACCGCAAGGTTTGGAAGGTCTGCCGGCGCGAACCGTGGGCCGAACCATTGAATTGGACGATATGCAAATGGTGATGCAGTCCGTCATCGACAGCCGCGCGCCGCAACTGATCACGATTGGAGGCGGGCCGGGGACGGGTAAGTCCCGCTTGATCCGGGAATTCGAAACCCAGATGCGATTGTTGGGGGAATCCTTGACGATTCTCCATGGTCAAACGCCTCAGGTGGGGCCGGTCCTACCCTACAGCCTGGTTCGCGATCTCTTGTTGCGCCGCCTCAGCATCCGGGCCCAACACAGCCGCCACATGATTGAAGCGAAGTTGCGGCACGCTCTGATCCAAATCAGATCGGAAAGTCTGGGCAAACCACAATTGATGACGATTGACAAAGCCATTGAATTATTGCTTCAGCTACTCAACATCAAAACCGCGTCTTCGCTGGATGCGGACGATGTGTTCGCTCTGGTGGTTCGGCTACTCGAAAATATCACCGTCGATGGCCCGGCCGTGCTTGTTCTGGATCATATTAATCGGGCAGACAGCCAATCGGTGGAATTGGTCGACCGTTTACTACTGGTTGAGTCTGATTTACCGCTGCTTATTCTCTGCACGGCCGATTATGAAATTACGGAGGACCATTTATCTGCCATTCCCTGGTTGCGCCTCGAAGCCGACCCCTTCTCTCCAGCCATACCGATGGGAATATCCCCCCTATCACCAGTTAATGCCCGCTTGATGGCGACTGAGGTCTTCAGCTGGTTGTCGCCTTTACCGATGCGGCTGATCGATTTGGCTGTGGCGGAATCTCGCGGCAATCCCATGTATATCGAAGAATTTTCGCGTTTATTGCTCGATGTGGGCCTCATTAGTGGCGAGACCACGCGACGGGTCGATCTGGCGGGGGTTGAAGCCATGAAACTGCCGGCCGGTCTGGGCGACTTGATTCGTGCCCGGGTGAACCGTCTGGCGAAGGAAGAGCTAACCGTCCTGCAGCAGGCTGCTGTCATGGGTCACGTGCTCTGGGACGCTGTTCTTTTTGCGTCCGAGCCGGAAGCCGGGGATGGAATCGATCGCGCCGCTGTTGCCGGTGCCTTGCTCAACCTGGAATCGAAACAGTATCTCGCACCTGATTCAATCCATGGATTTGCCGATATTCAAGCTTACAAGTTTGAGCGAGGGTATGTCCGCGATGTCGTCTATGAAATGATACCGCAGGATGAACGGCAGCGGCTGCATCGCCGGGCGGCAAACTGGTGGATCGCCGTCAAGGAAGATATCCAATCTGGTGTCTGGCTGCCGGTGGATGCCATGATCAACTGGCATCTGACCCAGGCCGGCGATGGCTCGTGGGGCACGGCATGGTGACAAAGCGTCATTTACCGGACTCCATGTCGAACCGAGAAGATCTCCAGAGAGCTATCGACCGGTTTGCGGCCGAGGGCGCGCGCTTCGGTCAGACCGCCGTCACGACGTCAATCGCTGTGCTGAAGGAGCGGTTGGCAGCGCTGGAGAATGCTTCCGCGCCTGCCGGTGACCCGGGCAGTCGGATCCCGCTACCGGCCGAGCAGCGCAAGCAAGTTTCCATTCTTTTTGCTTCGATCGATGGTTTCACTCATATCGCCGGCGCGTCTCAAAAAACCGCGCGTTTGCACCAGATCGATCATTTATGGCACCGGCTTGATCAGACCGTGCGGGATCATGGTGGCCGTGTCGACAAGCATATGGGCGATGTGGTCATGGGCCTGTTTGGTGTGCCGACAGCCCGCGAAGATGATCCGGAGCGTGCGGTGCGGTGTGCGCTATCCATGAAAGATATCGTCCTCGAATTTATGGCCGAGCAACGAGATGACCCACTGGCCTTCACGTCCACCCAACAAGCTCCGACCGTGCGAGTCGGCCTCAATACCGGATCGGTCATATCCGGATCGGTTGGTTCCGACGCCGGATATACGGTCATCGGAGATGCTGTCAATGTCGCCAGCCGGCTGAGAGAAGCCGCCACTGAGAGCGGTGTCTATATTTCTCAAGACACCTACCGGCTGGTACAGCGCTTATTCCGAGTGGAAGAACTGGGAAGTGTCAAAATCAAGGGAAGGCAGACTCCGGTAGCTGTCTATCGGGTTGTCGGCTTAGGACGGCGATACTTTTTTTCTGGAAGTGAAAGTGTTGAAGGTGTTGTCGTGCCGATCACAGGCCGCGACGCCGAGCTTGACCAATTGAAATCTATTTTTCAAAAAACGGTCCAGACTACGCGTGCACACCTGGTAACCATCACCGGTGAGGCCGGAGTCGGAAAATCCCGCCTCTTGCGCGAGTTCCGCCGCCGGCTGGATTCATCACCTCATCAGGTAGTCATCTACTATGCCCGGCCGGACCAGCGATTATCGCATGTACCTTTTAGTTTCCTGCGCGAAATGGTGATCGCTATGTTTGGTATTGAGGACAACGACCGGCCGATTATCGTAGAAGAAAAGCTGGTTTCCGGCCTGGCGAGGGAAGGGCTGCTGGATGGAAACAAAGTCGACATTCGCGAGCAGGCGCAAGCTATCGCTCGACTGGTAGGGATGGACATCATCGGCTCGGATGGTCCGTCGAACTATGATTCCGAAAGCGTGTCTGAACGCGATCAAACGTTGGAGTGGCTAACGAACCACTTTCGGACCCTCACCAACAAAAAAGCGGCTACCGTCTACTTCCTGGAAGATATTAACTGGGCTGATAGTGACACCCTGGACTGGCTGGAACAACTGATGGTTCCCTACACCGCCTCACCAGTGATGATCGTCTGTGTCGCCCGTCCCTCTTTTATCGCTCGCCGGCCTGATTGGCCATCAGACCCTGATTCGGCGGCCCATCGCCTTATGTTAAAACCTTTACCTGAGGCCGATTGTCGAGAATTGGTGCGCCGGATTTTAAGCAAAGTGCCTGTGCTTGATCCCGTATTCGTCGATCTGATCGTCCAATCGTCCGGTGGCAACCCTTACTATGTTGAGGAATTGATCAAGGTCTTGATCGAGGATGGGTACATTGTAGCTGGCGAGTCCGTCTGGCAATTACAGCTGGGCGAATCTCGGCATTTGCGGATTCCGACGACTCTAACCGGATTGCTGCAGGCCCGGCTCGATCGCCTGTCGGAGGCGGAGCGGATGGTTTTGCAACAGGCAGCCGTAATGGGCGATGAGTTCTGGGACAGCAGCCTTTTGAATATCAACCAATCAGCCCGCTATCCCCTGAATCAAGAGCAAATCGACGACGCCCTTCGATCGTTGGAAAAGCGGGAGATGATCATTCGGGTTCCATCGACTCTGTTTCTCGGTAGCCGGGCATTTCGCTTTTATCATACGGTCTTGCGTGAAGTTGCCTATGAGAGCGTCTTGCTTCGTGAAAGAGCCGGCTACCACGGGCAGGTTGCGCGCTGGTGGGAAGCACAAAGCGGCGAGCGCATGGCGGAGCATGCCGCCCTCATAGGCCAGCATTATGAATGGGCCGGTCGATTCCCAGATGCAGCCCGTCTTTATGATATAGCGGCGACACGCGCTGTGGAGCAAGTTAAGCTAGGTATCGCTATCGATTACTTCAGCCGGGCATTGGAACTTCTCCGCGACCTGCCCCACTATCTTGACACCCGGCTGTCCCTTCAGACCCGCTTAGGCCGGTTGCTGCACCAAGAGGGTCGAATGGCGGAGGCTTTGCAGATGTTTCAGGGGATGCGCTATACAGCTGAATTGGACGGCAACCTGTTGCGCCAAGCCCAGGCGGAGAATGCCCTGGCTGATACCTACCTGGAGCTGGCCCAGCCAGACAGGGCGTTGGAAGCGGCGATTCGAGCCGACCAGGTGGCCAGGCTAACCCACTCGGACCTGGAAATCGCCAGGGCCGGGTTAAGCCAGGCTGAAGCTGCCGCTCAACTGGGGCAAACCGAACGAGCGATTCAAATTACATCTGACACGATTGAACATTGTCGAACGATCTATATCCCTCGCGAGTTATCAAAAAGTCTGGCTTTGTTGTGCCGGTTGGCTGAAAAATCAGGTGAGACAGGTATGTTAGACAGGTCTCTAAAAGAATTCGCGGACCTTGTCGATCAGCTCGAAAGTCAAAAGGCGCCGGAGGATACAGCGTTTGCCTTGTGCAGGCTGGCCGAATATTACCTGGAGAAAGGCAACTATGACGAAGCCCGGCTGCGATTGCACAAGGCATTGGCCTATCAACAATCCGCTAACGACCAAGTCGAGACGGTCACAACCCTCCGTTTGATGGGGCTTGTCTCTTGTCGCGATGATGACCCTGCGGGGGCGATTACCTACCTGGATGAGGCCGCCTCTCTGGCTGAGTCCACCGGCAACCGTCACTTGCTACTTGTCTGCCGGCTGGCGATGGGCGAGGCATTATTAGCCGGGCGCCGCTTTGAAGCGGCCGAAGCGACCCTGCGGCAGGTGATCGCCATCGCTGAAGATGACCGCCGAATGGGCAACTGGAACTGTTTGCCGGAAGCTTACCATTTGCTGGTAGACACTTTAAACCGGCAAGGGCGACAGGATGAAGCAGCGTGGGTCTTGAAAAAGGTACGCTGAAAGCAGGCTAACCTGAGGACTACGCCGGGCATGACCACCCTTTGTGGGAATGAATATTAAATCTCTCAGGTTTTGCTTCCATACATCGGTTCCGCGGCCGGCAGTGGCAGGCAGACGGCCACAGCCAACACCACGATCTCGGCCAGAGAGAGGGAATGACCATATTGCCGGGCGATATCGCCACTGGCGGCCGTTCAGGACGGGGAAGAGCCACTGCCTCCTCATAGAAGGGCTGGAACGCGGGTGTGCGCGGTGGCGCAGCAGTGGCGATGCACTGGCTGATTGATACGGTAATTGACAGTTTTCTGGCACTGAGCCTGGCTACTGTTTAGGGCTCGACCGCCGCGATACCACGCCCCCATCAAACCCAAGTTGGCTGAGATGGTGGCATGGTGAACCCTCAATGCATGTTGGGCAACCAATTGACAATGGACAGTATGATCAAAACCGCACTACCCCATATGTGGAAAAATCGGCTCCTTTCGGACACCGATTCCTTCTATTTGGGCATGACCCTGAGAGGACTCGAACCTCTAACCAATTGATTAAGAGTCAACTGCTCTGCCAATTGAGCTACAGGGCCTTCTTAAAAGCGACCTTAATTTTACCACACCGGGCAGATGTGGAGCAAACAGATTAGTGACGGCTGAAAGGCCCCTGGGTTAATCTGATATTTCGAGCTACGGTAGAACCTGGCCGATCGGAGTCGGTAAGACCAATGGGTCCAGCTGGGTATATTCAAAGACGGAGATGGTCAGACCCAGATCCGTAGCGATATCCTCAGCCGCAAGAACTGCCACCATACTTTGCTGTAAGACGACAACCTGTGATTGAGGAATGGGTTCGGGAGAAAATACACTCATCGCCAATCTCAATTGCCCATCGCGGAACTCAACAATTTCCAGTTCGTCCAGGCTAGCGTTCAGGACATCGGTGACTTGTTCATCAGCAATAATCTGGATACGGCGTTCAATGGCATTTTCGCGAGCGAGCACATAACTGACCACGCCCAAAACAATGCCAATCCCCACCAGCATTCCTAAAGCGATTTGTGTATTCCGTCGTAGCACCTCGATCCGGGCTTTCTTGGAAGGTGTCGGCCGGAATCCGAGTATGAAAAAGACGAAGGCCGCCGCCGTGCTGATGGCGATGTAGTTTGTTGAAAATAGCAAGATCGCACCCAGCGAGTCAGCGAAATACTCCCAACCATTGTCGTTGTTGCCCGATAGAAAAGCGGCCAGACCGGCAGCGAGGGTGATGCCAACCGCGGCCAGTGGTGGGACAAGGGCCGCGGCGATGGCTACCCCGGGCAGCGCGCCGGCGGCGGAAGAGAAACTCAGTGCGTAGGCAGCGGCCGCTCCGGAGAAAAGGGCGATGCCCAGATCGTAAAGACTGGGTTGCGTCCGGGCCAGAATTTCACTTGTAAACGGCCGCCCAAGAGCGGTCAGGCCGGCCAGAAAGCTAACAGCGATGGTCAGTAAAACGCCTCGATTCACCGCACCGAGAGCCAATCGCAAAAACCGGGTGTCACCCAACACCAGGGCTAATCCAGTTCCAATAATGGGTGACATGAGGGGAGCAACCAGCATGGCACCGATGACGACGGCTGGACTGCTCACGATGAGCCCCAAACTGGCGATCATCGCTGAAAGGCCAATGAGGACAAAAAAGGATGTTTCTGGTCGCGCTCCCCGGCGGATACGGGCGTAAATAGTCGCTCGTTCGCTCAAGGATTTCCGCGGAATGATGGCTTGCATGCGCCAATCGAGAAGATTGACGGCACTATTTATCCGTCCGCGACTTCGACGAAGAACCAGCACCGGCTTATTACATTTTTCGATGACAAGTTCAGGGATGTTGCCAAAAATCACCTGGTCCAATCTGCTTTCTTCGCTGGCCCCAATGATGACCAGATCGTAATCATTACCTGCTTCCTCGACGATGCCGTCAGCCACGCTTTCCGCGACTACGATTCGTTTCTCAATTCGTTCGCTGGCATCGACAAAGTCGACCACCTGGTCGAGGCGTTCATGGCCGAGGGTTTCCGCGTTTTCGCTCAGGCCACTGGCCACAACGTAGAATGCCGTGATATGTTTTTTAGGTGTCAGGGGCAGCAGTAGACCTAAGGCGTAGGCAGAGTTCGGCCCGGCGGATGTCGGAATCAGGAGCCGTTGAAGTTTAATCTCTTTCTCTTGCGCCTCCTCTCCCATATTCGGCGGGGTTCGGAATACGCCCACGGCACAAGGTATATTGCGGTAGTCATGCGTTTGGTATTGATTGGCGCAAGCGATTAGAAAATCGATATTGGCCGTGCGGACAATTTCAATCAAGTCAGCTTCGTAATTTTGGATGGCGATAATGACGGGGAAAATGTCTGTTTTGTTATCGTCCGCCACCAGGAGGTGCATATCCGCCAGAATCTCCCGCGCAACTGCCAGCGACGCGTCGTCCTCTTCCCTGACAAATACGACGGCAATTACTTCGCCTCGATTGGCTCGAGCAAGTTCAGCACCTATGATTTGGATTAAGCGGGATTCAACACCTGACTCTAATACGATGAGTGTTCGCCATTCCACGCCCTCCGGAAATTGGCCTTCAAGAATTTTCACAAGGTCTGATTATAACGTTTTTTTATCGATGGTAGAAAGCGCAATCGCTTTTTCCTCTTCCCGGGCAACCAGATTGAAGGCCGGTTGGTCGGGCGAGGCCGCACTCGGTCATCATCCGGGAAAGGGGCAGGTGACCAATAAGAACAATCCAAAAAATATGGAATGATGGAATCGGGATTGAAGGAGGATTACGTTATACCGATCAGGAGGCGATTACCAGAAGTCAAGCCAGTTGAACAGAAACCCTCTCCGCACGTTCTCACAAAGGTTAGGGGGATGAAAATAGCCTATATCATGGGAGTATTTACCAATCGTAAAACAGTCACTTTTACCAAATAACTATGGGAGTGTCTAATTTTTCGGGTATTGGGATAATAG
>JAWOHK010000134.1:0-10193 GCA_046485205.1 Chloroflexota bacterium
CCCCAGCAGCTCAGCCAGGGCCAGCGTGAACGCGCCGTCCCCCGCGCCGATATCGCCCCAGACCGGCGACTTGCCCACCGGACCGATTCCCGGCGCTAATAAATCCACATGGTCGTTGTGATTCATTGACGCAGTATCCGCAAATCAGCCTGAAACAGGATGGAAAGGGCGCAGCCAAACGACGAACAAGAGGGTAGCCAGCCCGGTCATGATCGCCCCAAACCAGAACGGGGCGGCCGGACCAAAACCCATCCAATTTCCCACTCCCTGCCACAAAATTCCGGCTATGAGGCTGGCCGGCAGCGTGATGAAACCAACAACGGCATGGTAGAGGCCATAAGCCGAGCCGCGCCCTTCGGGTCCGGCCAGGTCAGCTACGAACGCGCGCGCGTTGCCTTCGGCCAATCCATAGTACAAGCCGTACAGAATAAACAGCGCGATCACCTGCCAGGCGACCATCGCCCTGGCCAGCCCCAGATAGATGGCCGCATAGACCGCCCAGCCGGCCAGGATAACGCGCGGCCGCCCCACCCGATCTGATAAATGCCCGGCGGGTCCTGCGACCACGCTGTAGACTAAATTGAAGGCCAAGAGCATGGCCAGAACCCCGATGACGCTCAGGCCGCGTTCCTGGGCGCGTAATATAATGAAGGCGTCGGCCGAGTTACCGAGGGTAAAGATGGCAAAGATGATGATGAAGCGACGGAAGTCGGACGGCATGTCCCGCAAGGAACCCAGGATGGGCTGGCCTTCGGCCGGGGCCTTCCGGCGCACTTCTTTCAAGCCAGCGATCAATACCAGCACCGCCAGGAAGGCGGGGACGGCGCTAAGGATGGCGACTCGCTGGAAAGCTGAACGGTCTAAAGTCAATTGATCGCCCTGAACCAACCACACGATGAGTAATGCCAGTCCGAGGCCAATCACCGCGCCCAGGCTGTCGCCCGCCCTGTGGATTCCGAAAGCCAGTCCGCGTCGATCCACCGCCACGCTGTCGGCCAGCAAGGCGTCTCGCGGCGCGGTCCGGATGCCCTTCCCAACCCGATCGCCAAACCGCAGAATGAGAACAGCCGGCCAGGCGGCGGCGAAGGCCAGGAGCGGCTTGGCAATCGCCGAAATCGTATAACCGATCACCGTCGGTGGCTTGCGACTGACGATACGATCCGAATACCAGCCGGAGAGCAATTTGATGAGGCTGCTGCTTGATTCGGCAATGCCTTCAACCAGCCCAATCGTCGCCGTCCGCGCCCCCAGCGCATTGGCCAGAAAAAGGGGGATCAGGTTGTTGACCATATCACTGGAGACATCAGTGAGGAAGCTGGCGGCGGTCATCACCCACACATTGCGCGGGAGCTTGCGGCCGGTGGTTTGCGGTTGATCCATGCTCGAATTAGACGCCTGATGACGTCTGGAGACAATAAAGAACCTCCGGCATGGCAGGTGTGCCGGAGGTTATCATGAATAAAATCAATCGGCGTCGAAACTCAGACCGAGCGCAAGTATTGGTGGACCTGGCTGACGACGTTGGCGCCCTCGCCCACGGCCGCGGCTACTCGTCGCGTCGCGCCCTGGCGCACGTCACCCGCGGCGAAGATACCCGGCACGCTGGTCTCCAACAGATAGGGATCGCGCGACAGACGCCAGCCTTTCGGCCGCTTGCCGTCGAGCATCAGGTCCGGACCGGTCAGGATGAAGCCGGCGTTATTCCGTTGGACAACTCCGGCCACACATTGACTGTGCGGGACCGCGCCGATAAACAGGAACAGGGCCGGCGTATCGATCCGGTAGCTTTCGTCGTTTTGGTGGTCACGCACCTCAAGGCCCTCCAGGCGATCCTCACCGTAGATGGCTTCGACCGTATGGCGGGTCAGCACTTCGACATTGGGCGTGTCGGAGATCTGATCGATCAGGTACTGCGACATCGACTTGCTGAGGGACGAAGCCCGGATCAGCATGGTCACCTTGCTGGCGAAGCGCGAGAAAAACATCGTCCCCTGCCCGGCCGAGTTCGCCCCGCCGACGACGCAGACATGCTCGCCGCGATAGAAGGCGGCTTCGGTCAGGGCCGCACCGTAGTAAATACCGGCCCCGGTCAGCGCATCCACTTTGGGGATATTCAATTTCTGGTTAGTCACACCGGTGGCCACCACCAGGGCGCGACAGCCGATCTCCACCCCGTCATTGAGTTCGACGTAGCGGTACTGGTCGTCGACGCGCACCTTGGCTACCTCGCGGGCAGTGAGGATTTCAGCCCCTAAACGGCGCGCTTGGGCCACAGCCCGCGTCGCCAAGTCAGAGCCGGAAAGCCCCTTGGGAAAGCCCAGGTAATTCTCGATCCGCGAGCTGGTGCCGGCCTGACCACCGGTGGCTTCCCGTTCGACCATCAGGGTTGACAACCCCTCCGACGCACCATACACGGCCGCGCCCAGCCCAGCCGGGCCGCCGCCGATGATGATCAGATCATAAAATGGATTGGTCGCCTCGGTTTGCAACCCGGCCTTGACCGCCAATTCGGTCATGGACGGATCGGCCAGTGAGGAACCGTCCGGGAAAAAGATAATCGGCAGGTGCCCCCCGGAGGCCAACATTGGCTCAACCATACTGCGGTTGGCGTCTTCTTTTTCAATGTCCAGCCACTGGTAAGGGATGCGATTGCGAGCCAGGAAATCCTTGACCGTGTGGGAATGGGGTGACCAGAGCGTGCCGGCCACGCGGATGCCCTCATACGGCAGGGGTGTCGTCGCCCACCAATCGCTAAGCAGGTCGTCCAGGACCGGGTAAAGGTTTTCTTCCGGTGGATCCCAGGGCTTCATCAGGTAATAATCGAGGCCGACCTTGTTGATGCTGGCGATGGCGGCTTCGGTGTCGGCGTAAGCGGTCAGCAACACCTTGCGGGCGTCGGGGAAAATCTTCTGAGCTTCTCCCAGAAACTCGACCCCGTTCATTTCCGGCATACGCTGATCGACCAGGAGCAACGCTACCGGGGTACCGCGTTGTTTGAGCTGGCGCAAGGCATCCAGGGCATCTTTACCGGAACCGGCGCTGACGATACGATATTCATTGCGGAAGTGCGCGCGCAAATCTCGCGCGATAGCGTTGAGGACTTGGGGTTCGTCGTCCAGGGTAAGAATGACAGGTTTAACCATTTCCGCTCCTAAGGGAATTCGGATGCCTGCGGCTATCGGGCGAGGCGTTTCTCCCCCAAACCGAACCAGGCGCGATCGGATGGTTTCGGCGGCCGCATAGCACCATCCTTTAGTTTATCGAGTAAAGGGAAATTGACAAACGAAGACAGCCCTGAACGGCCACTTTCAGGCAAGAACTTCACACTTCGACCGGCTTGTTTTCAAGGGTTTCGATCGCTTGAGTTAGCCCGGCCGGCCAATCGGTTTGCAACTCCACCAGCCCGCGCTGCAAGGCGTAGAGCGCCGCCTGGGTGCGGTTGGTGAGTTGTAATTTGCGCAGGATACTGCCGATGTGGTTGCCCACCGTCCGGTCGCTGATGCCCAGCGTCTTGGAGATGTCGCTGTTGCTGTAGCCCTGGGCGACCTGCTTCAGAACTCCGATCTCCCGGCCGGTCAAGGGTTCAAAATTGGCTTTGTCGGCAGCAGGCGGGGCGAACGAGGCGTCAAAATCACGCAGCATCTTCAGGGCGATGGTCGGGTGGATGTGGGTGTTGCCGTTATACACATCCTGAATCGCCTGCAATAGGTGTTCGGGGGAGGCGTCCTTCAACAAGTATCCAGCGGCCCCGGCCCTCACGGCGGCCAGGATGCGTTCGTTCTCGCTGTAGCTGGTCAAAATCAGCACGCGGGCGGCGGAATCTTGAACGCGAATCTGTTCCAACGCGTCCTGGCCGTCCTGGCCGGGTATGACAAGGTCGAGCAACACCACATCCGGGTGCAACTCTCGATAGAGGGTCACCACATCATGGCCGTTGTCGGTCTCGCCGATGACATCGAAACCCGACTCAGTGTTCAGCAAAGCCCGCAAGCCCCGGCGAACGATAGCATGGTCATCTGCGATCAAGATGCTAATCATACTTCCTCCGTGAGTGGGACGGCGGTAATCTGGATGGTGGTACCCTCGCCGGGCGCGGTGATCACCTCGAAGTGACCACCCAACTCGATTGCTCTCGCGCGCATATTTTGCAGACCGTAGCTCCTCGACGAGAAAGGAGTGGATTGATGATCAAAACCGTGGCCGTCATCACTAATCCGCATGGACAACTCCTCGCCGTTCAGGGCAAACGTGACCGTAACCACCTGGGCCTGGCCATGCCGCACCGCATTGTTGAGCGCTTCCTGGGCGATGCGAAACAAACCATGTTCAACACGAACCGCCAGCCGGTAGGCGGTCAACGAGGGGTGACCGTTGAGGGTCGGGAGGGACAGCGGCTCGCCCCGATCATCGGTAACGAGCACCCGGGTCTCGACCGCGCTGCGCTGCTCCATCAATTTCAGGCGGATCTGTAGCGCGCCCAATAAGCCCTCATGGGTCAGATCGGGCGGATGCAAATCATGAATCAACAGCCGAACATCCTCTAGGGCCTGGCCGGCCATCCCGGCCAATTCGTCGATATGCTCCAGTGCCGGTTGCAAATCACCGGCTTCGATCTGCCGCCGCCACGCCTCCCCCAGCACGACCATGCTATACAGCGTTTGGGTGACGTCATCATGCAACTCCTGGGCTATGCGCCGGCGCTCGGCCTCTTCTATCTCTCGCGGATCAGGTGGGACAAGATCGCTTTTTGGCATAATCGATAAGTAATTGAAGCGAATCCTCGGTCAAAATTGCGCTTACTTATTTCCAACGAACCACAGCGGCGCTTACGGCTTCCGGTCAAAAATCAAGTGTATATCCATGCCGATTCTGCTCGCGAACAGAAGTATAGAGAAACCGTACCTTTTGCACAACAGTACGCCAATCATACTAAAGTTCTGTTTCATCCTCACCGTCCCGGAAACGTCAGGGCCGGACCGTAGGGGAATTCCAGGCCATGGGCTTCCAGAAACACCGGGTCGCGCAACAACTCGGCCGTCGGCCCGTCGGCGACCACCGCCCCTTCATCCATGATGACCGTTCGCGGAAACAGATCGGCCACCAGCCACATATCGTGGGTGGAGACCAGCATCGTCTGCGGCAGTTCGCGCAACAGGTCGATCAGTTGCCGCCGGCCGCGCGGGTCCAGCCCGGCGGTCGGTTCATCCAGCACCAGGATTTCCGGCTCCATGGCCAGGATGGTGGCGATGGCCACCCGCTTTTTCTGGCCCAGGCTGAGGTGGTGGGACAGCCGCTCGGCCACGCCGGACATGCCGACCTGCTCCAGGGCCAGCGCGACACGCCGGCGCACCTCCTCTTCCGCCAGGCCTAGGTAGAGCGGCCCGAAGGCTACATCCTCAAAGACAGTGGGTGAAAAAAGCTGGTCGTCCGGATTCTGGAAAACCACTCCCACGCGGGCGCGGATGTCCGGCAGGAACTCCCTGGCCAGCGGCCGCCCACAAATCCGCACCGGCGAGTCGCCGTCGCCGAGGATGCCGTTCAGGTGGAGCATCAGGGTGCTTTTACCCGCGCCGTTGGGACCGACCAGGGCGATTTTCTCGCCGCTGGCGATGCGCAGATCGACGCCACGCAACGCCGGGAAGCCATCGGGATAGGCGAAGTCCAGGCCGTCGATTTCAACGACCATACCGGCGGGAGCCGGCGATAGCGGGTGGGGCGTGGTGTGGCGAATGGGCATTTATTGATCCTCTCGGAGTCAGGGCGGTGGGTGGTGGCCCCGCCATCCGGCATTGTTTAAAGGCGGGCGATCCCTTGCAAGAGCAACAGGGCCACGAATCCCGCGACCAGGGCCAGCCAATCAACGGGGTGCATCATGTGGGGCGACATGGTCAGCATCTCGCCGCGATAGCCACGCGCCAGCATGGCGTTATACACCCGCTCGCTGCGATCCAGGCTACGAACCAGCAGTTGCCCGGCCATGTGACCGGTGACTGAAGCCCGCCAACCGATGGAGCCGCCCGATTTTAGTCCCGGCCGGCGGCCGCTACGGGCTGCCCGGCCGCGCAACAGGCGCTGAACTTCGTCAGCCAGCACGAACAGGTAGCGATACATGAAGGCGATGATCGATACCAAGATGGCCGGGACCTTGAGGTGGCGCAGGGCATGGAGCAGGTCGGGGAAGCGCGTCGTGGCCGTCAGCCAGACGGCCGCCTGCAGGGAGACCAGGCTGCGGGCCATAATACTGGTGAAGCGAATCAGCCCGCCATCGGTCAAGGTTACGCCGAACGGCCCTTGCCACAACACCTGGCCGGGAATGGTGAACAACACGGTGACGGCGGCCAGCAAGAACGGCAGGCCGACCAGCGAACGCTTGAAGACCGTCAGCGGCGACAGGCGGGCGGCCAGGCTCAGCCCCATGACCAGCAGGAAGGCCACACCATAGGCCACCCAAGCCCCATCGGGCAATAAGGCGACCGAGATGATGAAACCCAACGCGATCAATACCTTGACCCGGGGGTCCAGTTGGTGGACGGCGCTTTCGCGGTCCAGATAGCGGTCAAAAGCATTAGTGTGCATGGTACTATCCCAGACCTGTCAGGTTTTCTGAAACCTGACAGGTCTCAATCAGGTCCGGGACCTCCGTAACATCCATGACACCAGGACAATCAGCCCGGCCACCAGCAACGCCCCGATGGTCCCGGCGATGATCGTCGACAGGCTGGTCTCGCCCAATAAGGGAATGGTATAATCGGGCAACACCTCGAATGGCGCGGCCTGGGCCGCGCCCATGAAACCCACCGACTCGGCGACCCACTCCAGGCCATCGGGGTGGCCCGACGCGAACGGCGCGAAGAGGACCAGCAACAGGGCGATGGCCAGACCGGCGACCACCCAACCACCCTTGCCCGCGTCCTGCCCGCCGCCCAGGAGGGACGGCCGCACCCGGTGAATGAAGGCCATCGCGGCGACGGTGATCAGGGCTTCGCCCAAACCGATCAAGGCATGGACGCTCAGCATGACCGGCAGCACGACCGCCAACCCGGCGGTGCCGCTGAAGGCCAGCAACAAGGCTGTTGCCAGGGCGGCCACCATCACCGAAACCCAGGCGGCCAGACCGGCCACACCCAGTTCTATGTTCCACGAGCGTCTCCGGCCCAGCTGGTAAATGTAGTAAGCAGTGAACCCAGGCAGGACGCCCATGACCAGGATATTGGCGCCCATGACTACCAGCCCGCCATCCTGGAACAGGAGCGCCTGCACAGCGATGACGGCCGTCATCACCAACAATCCCAGCCACGGACCGAGGATGATGAAAGCCAGGGCCGCGCCGACGAAGTGGCCCGATGTCCCCCCGGCGACGGGAAAATTAAGCATCTGGGCGGCGAAGATGAAGGCGGCCATGATGCCGGCCAGCGGCACCAGCCGCTCGTCGAAGTCGCGCCGGGTGTGGCTCACAGCGATAGCCAGAATGGCCGCCGCCAGCAGCCAGGAGACGGCCGCTACCAGCGGGTTGAGAAACCCGTCAGGGATATGGAGCAGGATTCCGGCCGGTATAAGGGTCATTATTCACTTCCTTGATCCGTCATCTTGATAGACTCCGGCCTCGTCACGTGAGGCGGTCCGGGTTGCGGCCAACTACGGGCTATCGACTGCCCGGCATTCACGGCACAGGCCATCGATCGCCACCTGCTCGAGATCGGCCGCGAAGCCGTACTCGGCGACCAGCCGGCCGGCCAGCTGGTCCAGCGCATCCCCGGCCACGTGCTGCATCCCGCCGCAAAGGCGACAGACCAGGTGGGCGTGGTCGGACGAGCCGTGGGGCGCGATCTCATAGACCGCCACTCCGCCTACATTGGAGCCAACCACCAGGCCCATCTCGGCAAAGAAGGACAAGGCGCGGTAGATCGTCGAGCGGTCAATGGCCGGGTAGCGGCCGTGGATTTTTTCGTACAGTTCGGCCACGCTGATGTGGCCGCCCATCGCGCACAGGGTATCGAGGATTATCTGCCGTTGCGGCGTCAGACGCGCGCCGTGCTCGCGGACAATCGTGTTCAAATCAATCGATTCGTGTGACATGACTATGGTTCGCTATTGCAAATCATTTGCAATAATAAGGAGTTTAAGTGGGCCAGGGGTAAATGTCAAGACTCGAATGAGGCGAAGTTCAGGATGGTTAGACACCATCCGCTGACCAAGCAAACGCGTTTGAAATACGTTTTCGAGGTATTTCTGAGCCTGATCGACCCGGTTTGACCGTGCAGCGATGGATTTCTATCCCCTGCTCCCTGACGGATTCTATAATTTGATCCCGCGCCTATAGGCCGTACAATCAGGCCCATGATGGAGTGGCTACTGATTCATTATCCAAAATTTATACGATCAACCTTACTGGGTGGGTTGGTGATTCTCCTGGTGACCGGTTGCGCCGGTTCTTTATCGCCGCAGAGTCCCTTGCCGACGGCCGCGCCGACCGCCCCGCCCTTCGACAAAGCCCAATTCCTGCCCACCGAAGGCATCGCCGGCAGCCAGGCCCTGGCCTACGACGTCGGCACAGCCACGATCACCCAGAGCCAGGCCCCCGACGAGTTTCGCGAGATGCCCATTCCCCTCATCGGGGCGATTGCCGTGCCCGAAGGCGACGGCCCCTTTCCCCTGGCGCTGGTGCTGCACGGCCGCCACCCGCGCTGCTACAGCGACGACGCCCAGCTCGATGAGATCTGGCCCTGCCCGCCGGACGCCGAACCGCGCTACGACATCGGCTTCAGCTACCTGCTCGACGCCCTGGCCTACCAGGGCTTTCTGGCCGTCGCGCCCAGCGTCAACGGCGCCTACACCAACGCCTATGGGTTGAACCAACCGTCCCTCGACGAGACACAGCCCTGGGTCGACGAGCGCATGACCCAGATCATCGACGCCCACCTGGACAAACTGGCCGCCGCCTCGGCCGGCGAACCGGTCTTCGGCGAGTTCTTCGACATGACCGGCCTGCTGGACGCCAGCGAGATCGCTCTGGTCGCCCATTCGACCAGCGGCATCACCGCCAACGGCATCGCCCGCGACGGCTCGCTGCCGGTGAAGGCGTTGTTGCTCCTGGCCCCGATGCACTTCGAGGGCACCGGCGAGACGGCCCCCACGACGGCGGCCGTGGTGCTGGCCGCCTGCGACGGCGACCGGTCCGACCTGCCCGGCCAGACCTACTTCGAGCGCGCCCGGGTCGATCCGGACCGGCCGAACGCCTTCGCGTCACTCTTGCTGGCCGGGGCTAACCACAATTTCTTCAACCGCGAGCTGGCCGCGCAAGGCATCGATGACGGCTTCTTCAGCCGCAACCCGGATTGCGCCGGGGAGCGTCTCACGCCGGACGCGCAGCAAGCCTTTCTGGCGGCCCTGACCGCTGATTTCGTCGAAAGTGCTTTTGAGGGTGGCGACACGCCGCCGTTTCTCGAGATGGGCCTCGAAGCGCCGCAGACGATTTACGATTTTCCCGTGCAAACCAGCCTGGCGCCGGCCGCCCGCGAGCGGCGGCAAATCTTCCAACCCCCGGATGAAACGACGATCGCTGTCGCCGGCCTGGCCGAGGGACCGCTGGAGATCAGCCTGTGCCCGCCCGGCCAACCTTGCGGCGACGGCATGCTCCAGCCCGGGAGTCCTGGGCAGATACGGCTGGCCTGGAGCGATAGCGGGGCGATCTACCGGCTGCCGGTTCCCGAAGATGCCGGCGGGTTCAGCGCGCTGCGGCTGCGCGCCGCTGTCGACCCGACCCACCCGCTGAACAGCGCCGCCGGGCCGGTGGCGTTTCGCGTGCGGCTGACCGACGCTGCCAACAACCAGGCGACCGTCGACCTGGCCGCGCCCCTGCCCTTCCCGCCCCAAGGCGCCTATCCCGGCGACGGCTATCGCTTCTCACCCGTCCTGCCGCGAGACATCCGCCTGTCGCTGAATGCCTTCGCCGGAGTCGATCCGTCAGGCCTGGCGGCCGTTGAACTACTCTTCGACGCCCCGTACAGCGGCGCGATCTTCCTGACCGATCTCGAGTTAATCCGTCCCAACGAATAGTTATATTCGCAAATTGAGCGGATTAGACAGATTTACTATCCTGTAACCAAAGTTTTTATCGTTCGTAGTAGCCATTTCAATCTCGTTATTCACCGCTCATCACTCGTCATTCGCCACTCGATGAATCCTGCCGAATA
>JAWOHK010000180.1:0-14668 GCA_046485205.1 Chloroflexota bacterium
AGACGCTCCATCACGGCCACCGCGTAATAGTGTCCGTGCCAGACGAAAAAGCCTTGCTCTCCCAAATGGCCTGCGAGTTCCTCCGGTGAATAGCCGGCAAGGCTGATGGCGAAAGTTGGTGTTCGCTCATCCAGTTTCTCAATATCGGTCAAGCCGTAGACTTTGAGCCCAGGAATGCCGGTCGCCAGCCGCAGGAATTGTTCGCTGAGACCGGCCTCATACTGTTTGATCTTGTTCATGGCCGAGACCAAGCGTTCGCGGCGCGTGGCCGCTTCGTCGCCGAGAGATGCCAGATAATCGACGGCGGCCGATACACCGGCCAGGCTCTCAAAGCTTTGTGTCCCTGTTTCCCATTTACCGGGCGGTTCGGTCGACGCTGGTCGAACCTTGTAGGCCTCCAGGCTGTCCAGTAATTCATATTTTCCGTAGAGCACGCCGGTGTGAGGGCCGAAAAATTTATAGACTGAGCAAGCCAGAAAATCACACTCCAACGCCTGCACGTCGATGACGTCGTGCGGGGCGTAGTGAACCGCATCGACGTAAACAAGCGCGCCGACAGAGTGGGCCACCTGAACAAAATGACGTACATCGGTGATTGTTCCTACGGCGTTGGAGGCGTAATTGACGGCTACCAGCCGCGTGCGCTCCTCGATGAGATCCTCGAGCATTTTCAGATCAAGGGTGCAATCTTGCGGCTGAAAATCCAGCCAACGGACCGTGACTCCCCGGTCAGCGGCGGCACGCACCCAGGGCGAAATATTAGCATCGTGGTCCAATCGAGTCACGATAATCTCGTCGCCGGGTTGCCATGTTTGAGCGATGGCCCGACTGATGCTGAAGGTCAGGCTGGTCATATTCTGACCAAAGATAATTTCTTCGGCCCGGCGAGCGTTTAACAGTTCTTGCATCGCCAGACGGGCAGTTTCGGTGACACCATCCGTTTCTCGACTGGTCAGGAACGGGCCACCGAGATTGCTGCTGCCGCGGCGAAGATAACCGCTCATCGCTTCAATTACCCGTTCCGGAGCTTGGGTTCCCCCTGGCCCATCCAGAAAAATGGCCGGTTTACCGTTGACGGTCCGAGTAAGGGCAGGGAATTGGGCGCGCAGGTCATCCGGAACAAGTGATTGGGAAGTCATATGTGAATTACTCCGTGAAGGTTTTGCCCAATTATACCGCATGAAAGTCGCCTGAGAACTAAGCCACTTGTTAGGAAGATGGATGTCGATGGGCCATAATCCGGCTTTCCTGAGGGATACCATTGCAACAAGGAAGGTCCGATGTACCGAATAAGAAGCCTTGGAATAGCCCTGACGGCTTGCCTTTTATTATTGTTCGCCATGAATGACCAAGATTCCGATGCAGTTAACGCCCAAACCGACGAAGCTGACTACCAAAGCTATTTACCCATCGCGATGAATAAGGCTGAGGCCATGCCTTACGACATGGTACAGTTCATGATAGGTGACGACCGCCTGTATGAAGTCAGACATAGCAATGGCTCCCAGGCTCGTCATCAGACCCAATTAGAAGATGTTCGATTCTTTCATACCAAAGGCAATGAAATAAAGGCCGAGTGGGAAGAGTTGTGGGCTACAGAAGATTTGATATATCGCGGGACAGACACCAGCCCCGGTGACGGGAACTATTACACCCTTTACGAAGGAGGTGCGTCAGGCTCAGCCTGGAGCCCGCGATTCTGGCATGTTGGTGATCTGTATGAAAGAAATCCCTATGTCGTTTTTTATCGCAAGTCTGATTGTCACATCGTAGCCAGCGGCTTTCAGCAGAGCTGGCTTCGCTTTGAGGCTTACCATCCCACTTTCACCTTCGCGAGCGGTATTACCCTGCCGCACGTAATCGAGTTGAGCTGGCTGCTGAAAAAGGATGGGGAACCGGTCGAGACCTACTTCTACGGGCAAGATTTTGGCCTGGTAGGCTGGGGAAGTGACGATCGCGGCTATAGTTATATCAATGAAATTCACCAGTCCGGCCAGCGCCCCGACAACAACCGGGAAATCATTCCCTGCTTGGGTCGCCAACCGGCGCGGCTGCTCTTTACTCCGGAACTCAACTTCGGTCCTTTGCCGCTTGAATATCGCGCAAAATAGGTTAATTACCACTCCTTGACGGTCCTTGTGGGAAGGGCTAGAATTCGGGAATAACGCATTGCGTTATAATGCGTCTTGTAGTCCATCAAACGCGGGCGGTAGCGAAATATTACACACTCAACCCACGACCTGTACGTCAAGCAAGGAGAACCTAAGCATGAGCGCCAACGGCCGGGATCAATCCATCAACTTTCATCTTAGCGAAGAACATCAGAGCATTCGCAATCTGGCGCGAGAATTTTCGCGCAAGGAAATCGCACCCAAAGCTGAGCATTACGATCGAACCCACGAATATCCCTGGCCAATTATTCGCAAAGCACAGGAATTGGGATTGACCACGATGGCCATCCCGGAGGAATATGGCGGGCTAGGCCTTACCTTGTTTGAGGAAGCCCTGGTCAGTGAAGAGTTGGCTTGGGGATGTTCCGGCATCAGCACGGCCATTGGGGTAAACAGTCTAGGTATCTTGCCTATTATGATTGCCGGAAGTGAGGCGCAAAAGTCCGAATATGGCGAGCGCATGGCCGACGGCGAACTGTGCGCCTACTGTGTCACGGAACCGGAGGCCGGCTCCGACGTGGCTGGTATATCGACAATGGCGGTACGTGATGGAGATGATTATATTCTCAATGGCAGCAAGACTTTCATCACCGGCGCCACCAACGCCAACTTTTATTCCGTTTTGGCTTACACTAATCCACAAGTTCGTGATGACCGCCGCCAGCGTTATACCGGGATGAGCTTTTTCGTCGTTCACCGTGATTGGGAAGGGGTTAGTGTCGGCAAACCATTTGACAAGATGGGTCAGCATGCATCCGATACGGCCGAAGTAATCTTTAACAATGTGCGTGTGCCGGCCACCTACCGCCTCGGCGAAGAAGGCACCGGCTTCGCCACCAGCATGAAGGTATTTGACAAGAGTCGTCCAACTGTGGGCGCAGGTGCGGTCGGTGTGGCTCAGCGGGCCTTGGATGAAGCCATCAAGTACGCGAAAGAGCGCATGACTATGGGCCAGCCCATCTGGCAGCACCAGGCCATCGGCCACATGATAGCCGACATGGCGATGCAGGTTGAAGCGGCACGGATGCTGGTCTGGCGGTCGGCCTGGGATTACGATCATGGCGATCGCAATACTATTCACGCGGCAATGGCCAAGGCCTATGCGGCTGACATGGCGATGAAAGTCACAACTGATGCGGTCCAGGTCTTTGGCGGCTATGGCTATATGTCCGAATATCCGGTAGAGAAATTGATGCGTGATATCAAAATTTACCAAATCTACGAGGGCACCAGCCAGATTCAGCGCAATATCATCGCCCGCGAACTATTTCGCAGTCGTTAAGCACCGTGAACAGCCCGATTGTCGAAGCCCCCGACAAACAAGTCGGGGGCTTTTTCTGTTCCACTTTACAACTGAGAATTTGGTACTTAACCGTACTCAATATGTTCGCACATACATGGTTAACAGTTGAATGATCGCGCGTCATTGATTCTTTAGTCTCAGTTCTTCATAATGCGGGAAGTCAAGTCTAATGAAAGGAGTAGCGATCATGAGTACTCGTAAACGGTTATTTCTTATTCTGACCACTATCCTGATGATTCAGCTGGTAGCTTGTGACGGGGACCGGACTGAAACGCCGGCTACAAGCGATGTTGCGCCGGCCACAGGTGAGTCGTCTGGGGCAGGCACCGAGAACGGTTCCGCAGAAAGTTCATCTGTTGAGGTTGAGAGCGGCAATCCTGGTAGACTGGTTATCTATTCCGGCCGGAGCGAGAGCCTGGTCCAGCCAATCATCGATCAGTTTGAATCCGCCACTGGTATCGATGTCCAGGTGCGCTATGGTAGTACGGCCGAGATGGCCGGCGTTTTGCTCGAGGAAGGCACGAGCAGCCCGGCCGATGTGTTCTACGCTCAGGACCCCGGCGGGCTCGGTGCGGTCCAGGCCGCCGGGCTGTTACAGGCCTTGCCTGAAGGGATTCTCGATCAGGTTCCGGAACGTTTTCGATCGGATGATGCCAGCTGGGTCGGGATTTCCGGACGGGCGCGAGTGATAGCCTATAACACCGAAGCTATTCCTGATCCGGCGGCCGAAATACCGGAAGACATCTTCGATTTCGTCGATCCGAAGTGGAACGGCCGGATCGGATGGGCGCCTACAAATGGTTCGTTTCTGGCCATGGTGACCGGTATGCGTTCCGTTTGGGGTGACGAAAAAACCAGAGAGTGGTTGCAGGGAATTCAGGCGAACAACCCGGTCGTATTTGAAGGTAATACACCGATCGTAGACGCCGTCGCTTCCGGGGAAATCGACGCCGGTTTTGTGAATCATTACTATCTCTATCGGTTCTTGTCTGAGCAAGGTGAAGGCTTTGGGGCGCGAAATTATTTCTTGCCTGGTGGGGGGCCGGGGTCATTGATTATGGTCTCGGGGGCTGGTATTCTGGAAGATGCCGAAAATGTCAACAATGCTCGGCGATTTATTGAGTTTCTGCTCTCGACACCTGGCCAGCAATATTTTGCCTCCCAGACGTTTGAATATCCGGTGAACGAAGAAGGCGTCCAGTTGCCTGGTTCTCTACCCGCACTGGCGGAATTGGATGCACTCGCGACGGATATTTCCCTGACCAGCTTGGCCGACGTGAAAGGTACCCAAGATATGCTGATCGATCTGGGTATTATTGATTGATGATAAAGGAGGCACGATTGAACCATGGTTAATCTGAGGTGTGCCCTCCGGAAACTATCTGTTTAACGTGCCTCCTTGATTTAATAAAGCGGCTTGCCTTATATTCAATGATGAATTGATCCGGTAGCATTTAACCATGACGATTTTTGAACTGGTTAACGAACAAGTATGGGGTGCGCGTCGCGCCAGGCGTCAGGCTGCCCTTACCTCCCGCCGAATCCATTTCTCTCCCTCTTCGCTGCTATTGATCATTGCCATCCTCGTTTCAGCTCTGGTGCTCACCGTACCCGGTTATCTGATCCTGCGGGCACTCAGCGCCGGCCAGGAAACCCTTTCGACTCTAGCTTCACCTCGTGTTTGGATAACCCTGTGGAATACGGCCCTGTTAATGGCCAGCGTCGTCATTTCCTCAGCGGTGATCGCCGTCCCTCTGGCCTGGTTAACGACCTCCACAGATTTGCCCTGGCGGCGGGTTTGGACTGTTCTGGTGTCGTTGCCGCTGGTTATTCCCAGCTATGTAACTGCCTATTTATTTGTCTCTTTGCTCAGCCCGCGTGGGGTATTGCAAAGTTTGCTGGAGCCGATTGTGGGTATCCAACGGATACCACCGATTTACGGTTTCCCAGGGGCATGGCTGGTATTAACCCTGATCTCTTACCCGTTTACTTTTCTGGCGGTGCGAGCGGCCTTCCAACGGATGGATTTCTCGCTTCTGGAAGCGGCACGAAGTTTAGGACAATCGCCCTTCGAGGCTTTCCGGCGCGTGACCTTGCCCAACCTGCGGCCGGCCCTGACAGCCGGGAGCTTGCTGGTCGCTCTCTATTGCCTGCGTGATTTTGGCGCCGTCAGCATGCTTCAGTACAGCACCTTTACACGGGTAATTTACAATCGTTATCAAGCGTTCCGTCTGGATGAGGCGTCAGCCATGGCCCTAGTGCTTATGGCAGCCGCCGGCCTGGTGCTGTTTCTCGATTTTCGAAGCCGCGGGCGAGGAAAGTACTCGCGCCTGTCGACCGGTTGTGCCCGGGTACAACCGCCGGTCCGGTTGGGTATCTGGAAGATACCGGCCCTCTTGATGGTTGGTGCGCTCGTGTTCGTCGCTCTGGTCATCCCAGCGGGGGGGCTGGCCTACTGGTTTTGGCGAGGCTTAAATCAGGACTGGCTGGTTCGTGATCTGGGTACCCAACAAGGTAATCTGATCGCTCTCGCGCAGTTGGTTCGGCCGGCCTGGCAATCGTTCACTGTTTCCTTTGGAGCAGCGATCCTGACCATTGCCCTGGCATTGCCGGTTTCGATTCTGGCGGTAAGGAAACCGGGACGGGCCACCGATATTCTGGAACGTCTCTCCTACACCGGCGCGGCCTTGCCGGGCATCGTAATCGCCTTATCGTTTGTTTTTATCGGCATCAATTACGCCCGGCCGCTCTACCAAACCCTGCCGATGCTGTTGGCAGCCTACGTGGTCTTGTTCCTGCCGCAGGCAGTCGGATCGGAGCGGGCCGCATTGTTGCAAGTGTCGCCTAATCTGGAGGAAGCGGGCCGGTCGCTTGGCAAGCGCCCCTGGCACGTTTTTCGCCATGTAACACTACCGCTTGTTCGCCCCGGCCTAATGGCTGCAGGCGCGATGGTTTTCCTGACGGCGATGAAAGAATTACCGGCCACACTCATATTGAGCCCCATCGGTTTTAATACGTTGGCTGTGCAGGTGTGGTCGAATATTACCGAAGCCTTTTTCGCTCGGGCTGCAGCTCCGACATTGCTGCTGATATTACTCTCTTCTGTGCCTTTGGCTCTCATGACCCTGCGGGATGGTAAGAACAACTGAAATCACTTTGCCAAGCCGGGAAATGGATGAGCCCTTCTCTGTCGACCGGAGTATAACAACTCTGCGCTGCCGGTCGCTGACCAAAGCCTTTGGCTCTCAAACGATCGTCCAAGATCTGTCGTTTGTCGTCCCCCAGGGCAAGCTGATGGCCTTGGTGGGACCCAGCGGCTGTGGCAAGACAACCACCTTGCGACTGATCGCCGGGTTTGAACGGCCCGATAGTGGAGTAATCGAAATCGATGGTCAAATCGTTGCCGACGACAGTACGATAGTGCCGCCGGAAAAGCGGCGCGTCGGGATGGTATTCCAGGATTACGCCATTTTTCCCCATCTCAGTGTCGGCCGTAACATCGGTTTTGCGCTGGGCCGGCGCTTAGAGGCCCGCGAGCGCATCGCCCAGTTACTTGACTTTGTCGGCCTTCCCGGTCAGGAAGAAAAGATGCCGCACGAGCTTTCGGGTGGTGAACAACAGCGCGTTTCCCTAGCGCGAGCGCTTTCCACAGGACCGGCAATCCTGCTGCTGGACGAACCCTTCTCCAACCTCGATGCCGCCCTGCGTTCGGATGTCCGCGCCGAGGTTCGCAGTCTTCTGAAACAAAGTGGGATCACCGCTATCTTTGTGACCCACGATCAGGAGGAAGCCCTCTATCTGGGGGACACCGTCGGCGTTATGCGCGACGGCCGGCTGGAACAACTTGACACACCAGAGGCGATCTTTCACCGGCCCCAGACACGCTTTGTGGCCGAGTTCCTGGACCAGACCGATTTTTTGCAGGGGACGGCCGCAGCCGGTGGTATCAACACGCTGCTGGGGTTTCTGCCACGCGCCTTTTCCCTACCCGAAGGAACGGCGGTTGAAGTGGCTGTTCGCCCGGATAACGTCCTGCTCAAGACCGATGAGAAGGGCAACGGTCGCATTCAATCCCGCCAGTTCACCGGCATGGCCTACATCTATACCGTAGTGCTAGCGGATGGCACCCTCATTCACAGTCGGCAACCATACACCATGATATTATCCGAAGGGACCATGGTGTCAGCCAGTCTGGCCAACGGCTCTGACCTACCTTGCTTCTATGGAGACAAGGCAATATAGTATTCTGGCTATGGAAGTCTTGGACGCCATTCGCTCTCGCCGATCAATCAGCAAATTCCTTCCAGAACCTGTTCCAATTGCTGATCTAAAACAGGTTTTGGCGGCAGGAACATGGGCTCCGAATCACCACCTGAACGAACCCTGGCGGTTCATCATTATCGGTCCGCATGTCAGGCAGCGGCTCGCGGAACGTTATGCAGACTTGAGGGTGGAGCGTATACCGGTTGAAGCCGTAGACCGTCGACTTCGTGTCCGTGAAGAGAATATTCGCAAATTTACCGGCATCCCGGTCATTGTTGCGGTGGCCACCATGCAGAAGGGAGATGAGCAACAGCGCCGGGAGGATTACGCTGCGACTTGTTGTGCCATGCAGAATATTCAACTGGCTGCCTGGGCAGAGGGGATCGGCATGAAGTGGAGCACGAACGCGATCACACGCGATCTGTTGGCTTATGAGCTCTTGGAGCTTGATCCACAGCGATTTTATATTATAGGATTTCTCTATGCCGGCTTTCCGGCCGACGTACCAATCCGTGAGCGGAAGTTACCTCTCGATGAAGTTATTCGCTCAACTCCTTAACCAACTATGATCACGAAGCAGCCCGGTCCCAAGCAAGAAGATGAATGGCTGACTCTGAGTGAGGCAGCCCGCTTGCTGGATGTCCACCCCACAACACTCCGCCGATGGGCTAACAATGGGGATATACCCACAATGGTAACCCCAGGTGGTCACCGGCGATTTGCCCTGTCAGAAATCATGCGTTTCACGCGCGAACGTAGCGCCTTACGCAATATCAATGGCTTTGCCGGTTTGTGGGCAACCCGGGCCATGGCTCACACGCGTCAAGAATTGGTCACGAGCGATCATAACAGTTGGCTGGCGCAATTCGATGAGGAAAGCCGGCAACAAAATCGATTACTCGGCCGCCAGTTGATGGGTCTCACACTCCAATATCTCTCCAGCGACTCTGATGAGGAAAACGGCGAAACCATTGTCGAAGAAGCACAACGTATCGGGTATAAGTATGCACGCATGGCGATGGAACAAGGCCTTCCGTTGCGGGCGACGCTGGAAGCCTCTCTATTCTTTCGCGACAGTCTCATTGAGACGGCGCTACAGCTACCCGAAACAGCCAATATTCGCCCGGAAGCAAACGCCCGTCTCGTGAAGCGGATAAATATTTTGTTGAATGCCGTCCATTTGGCGGTGGCCGAGATATACGAGTAACATCAAAAGTGACGGGCAAATGGATTGCTCGATGATTAAACCGGGAAATTTATTCCTCCACTGCCTAACCCTCAAATCTTAACTGCCAGTTAAATAGCGCCAGAGGTTTGGATAGGGACGAATGTCATTAAAAAGGATGACATCCGACACTCCGCCGCATACGGATAATTTTGTATGATCAGGTTGACCTGAAATCAAAAATCAGGCACGCCTGTTAATTCAGGCCTACAGCGGTGAGCCTAGATGAAACACGAATCCTTCAACGAGAGCGCTGAAATGTATCTGAAGACAATCACTGAATTGTCTCAGTCCGACGAACCGGTTGCCATCGCAGCGGTAGCCGAACGGCTGGGTGTTTCCAATGTTTCGGCTACCGAAATGGTTCATCGGTTACAGGAAGCCGGCCTAATCTCTCACCAACCCTATAAAGGCATTAGTCTAACGGCAACCGGTCGGGACCAGGCTGCCGTAGTGGTTCGCAGTCATCGTCTATGGGAATGCTTCCTGGCCGATCACCTCGGTCTACGGTGGGAGATGGTGCATGAACATGCTTGTCGGCTCGAACACGCCACCGTGCCTGAGATCGCCGACGCGCTAGACCGGTTTTTGAACTACCCTGCAACCTGTCCGCATGGCAATCCGATACCCGGTGCAACTCCGGAAATCGATCACCATTCAGAGATTCGCCTCTCAGATCTGGATAACGGGCAAACGGCGGTCATCACTCGCGTGTTCCCAGAGTCAGAAACGCTTTTAGCCTATCTGGCTGATCAAGGGCTTCGTAGTGGTGTGGCCGTTACACTTAAGGAAGTCGCGCCATTCAACGGTCCGTACATCCTTATATCCGCTGGTGGCTTGCATTATTTAAGTCAACTGGCGGTGGCCCACATCTACGTCCAAATGGTGGAGAAAACTCGATGACCCCTGCAAACTGGCTTTCAGTGTTTGTTGTCTTGATTCTGGCCCTTTGTACTATTTTGTTTGTGGCCAGTAATCGTCCCTTGACATTGAATCCAGCAAGGCGCAGGCAGCCTTCGGCGAAACCTTTAGCAGTCAGTCAAAATGCGCTCGAACTGCGAACAGTCGGTTTACTGCCCTTGGCCGGGTGCACGCGCGATGATAAAGCTTGCTTGCGTTGTGTGGAGGTCGATCGCTGCCTGGCCCACCGCCTCACGGAACTGGGGTTGACGCCGGGGGTTGAACTGCGGGTCATTCACAACACCAGTGGGCCGATGGTCCTTGCCGTTCGCGGATCGCGGGTCGCTTTGGGGCGCGATCTGGCCGAAAAGATGTGGGTCGAAATGTGCCCGCCAGCGTCCGTTGTAGAGACCATTTTCTGTCCCGCAACCGTCACCATTTCAACGCCATAAGCCGGGCCATGATCACTTCTGTCTCCACTCTGGCCAATCCGCGCACGCTCAAAATCGCTTTAGCCGGAAATCCCAATGCGGGGAAAAGCACACTTTTCAACGCGCTGACCGGCATACGACAACATGTGGGCAATTGGCCGGGGAAAACGGTTGAGAAGAAATCCGGCCTTTATTGGAGTACGGATTTTCAACTGGAAATCATCGACCTACCCGGGACCTATAGCCTGAGTGCTTTTTCCCTCGAAGAGGTGGTGGCTCGCAATTATATAATTGATGAGCGTCCTGATGTCATCGTGGCGGTGGTGGACGCGGCCAATCTGGAGCGAAACCTCTACTTGGTCGGTCAACTTCTGGAGCTGGCCACGCCTGTTGTGGTCGCGCTTAATATGATGGATGTGGCCACCCGGCAGGGTCTTTCATTTGACGTCGATGGCTTGGAGGCGGCTCTTGGCGTACCGGTTATATTGATCACGGCCCGAAAATCCGAAGGATTCGATGAATTAATTGAAGCCATAGTCAGTCAGGCAGCTTCATCGAGCCGAAATTTCAGGTTGGATTACGGTCCGGAGATTGAGTCTGAAATCGAATACCTGCTCGACTTGCCAGATCTGTCCGGTGGGGGTTATGCAGAATACCCGGCCCGCTGGTTGGCGATCAAACTATTGGAGGATGACGCTGATCTGGCGACAAAAATAAGTGAAATGCCCGATGGCGATTTGATACTGTCATCGGCGGCATGGGTTCGCGTCCGCTTGAATGCGCGATTAGGTGAGGATGTGGAAACCTTGATCGCCGAACGGCGCTATGAGTGGATTCACGAACTCGTCGTCCGTAACGTAAAGAAGAGCCGGGAGGATGGTACTTCTCAATCCGACCGGATCGATCGAGTGGCAACTCATCCCCGGCTAGGCATTCCTTTCTTCCTGTTGGCTATGGGGATTGTCTTCAAGATCACAACCGATCTGTCTGCGGTCTGGGTTGATTGGCTGGGCGGTGTGATTGAAGGGCCGTTAAGCCGGTGGCTAACCTCATTTCTAGAAGCTATTGGCCTCGGTGGCACCTGGATCGTATCCCTTGCCGTCGACGGTGTGCTGGCCGGTGTCGGAGCCGTCATGGCCTTTATCCCCGTGTTGCTGGCTCTCTACATGGCCTTAGCCGTTCTTGAAGACTCCGGTTATATGGCCAGGGGGGCGTTTGTGATGGACCGGTTAATGAACCGCATCGGCCTCCACGGCCGCAGCTTTTTGCCGTTGATGGTCGGGTTTGGTTGCTCGGTGCCGGCCATCTACGCCACCCGCACGCTGACCAACCGCCGGGATCGTATTTTGACCGGCCTATTGGTGCCGTTTATGAGTTGTGGGGCTCGATTGCCGGTCTATGTATTGTTTGCCACCATTTTCTTTCCGGACCGTGCTGGCCTGGTCATCCTCATGCTCTATGTTTTGGGGATGGTGGTGGCTCTGGGCGTGGGACTTATTTTGCAGCGGACAATCTTGCCTCAAACAACCGTCCCCGGTCTGGTAATGGAGCTTCCACCCTATCGCCTGCCGAATCTCCGCAGCATCTGGTATCAAATGTGGCTGAGAACACGCTCCTTTCTTCAGCATGCGGCCTCGCTCATTCTTATAACCTCCCTGGTGATCTGGTTCCTGGCTGCCATTCCAACCAGCAGCGAGAACAGTTTTGCGGCTACACCGATTGAGGAGAGCGTCTTCGGTCGACTCTCGGGCGCGGTAGCTCCGGTGTTCCGGCCGTTAGGGTTTGGCTCCTGGGAGGCAAGCGGCGCATTGCTCAGTGGTCTGGTAGCCAAAGAGGTGGTTGTCAGCACCCTGGCCCAGTCCTTCGCTCCCGATCGCGAAGCAGCTACAGACTACGCACCAACTACCTTCTTAGATGATGTCGGCGAAATTGTAACTTCATTTTGGACAGCGGTGGTCGATACCTTGCGTGCTATTCCGTCAATCGTCGGCCTTGATTTGGTAAGCGATGAAGCGGAGGGTCCCACCCCAGGTCTGACGACCGCCATCCGAGCCGGTTTTGAAGCTTCCAGCGGTGGGCATGCCGCTTTGGCCGGCCTGGCATTTTTGGTTTTCGTCCTTATTTATACCCCCTGCATGGCGGCTTTGGCCGCCGAACGGCAGGAACTCGGCGCGAGATGGATGTGGTTGAGCCTTGTTAGCCAATTCGGACTGGCCTGGATTTTGGCTTTTCTTGTCTTTCAAGGTGGGCTGTTGTTTGGAGTTGGTTGATGCTCAGGGAACTGTTACATTTGGTCGAGTCCGCTGCAGGCCCGATTAGCCTGGCTGAGGTGAGTCGCCGGACAGGTATCGATCCCGGCGCTTTGGTCGGGATGCTTGATTATTGGGTGCGGAAAGGTAGATTGACTGTTGATCAGGATATGGCCGCCTGTTCGGGAGCCTGTGCCCCGCTCGGAGCTGGATGCCACTCCTGTACCGGCGCGACATGTTGCCCTTTCATCGCCCGATTGCCCATCGCTTATTCGGTGGTTTCTGCAGTAGATGAGAAATCTGACTTCCAATCCGGTCCAGTTGAAAAAGCAAATTTATCCGACCGCAGCAAGTAGCAAGCGGCCGGTAACTTTCAGCAGTGTGGCCCTGCCGGCTGAACACGGCAGTTGGAGCCTGGTTCTAGAACCCATTTTGTTGGGGTTGCTGGTAGCTCCTACGTGGGCGGGATTGGCCGCCGCTATAGGCGCATTTGCTTTCTTTCTGTTACACCGGCCGCTCAAACTATATCTGAACGACCGGCGACGCGGCCGTCATTATGAGCGCACGAAGGTGGCGCGGCAATGGGCATTCATTTATGGTGCCGTCGGGATATTCTTTTTCACAATGACTTGGGTACAGTCCGGTTTTGGTTCGTTTTTGCCGTTACTCCTCGCGCTGCCTCTTTTATTGATTTTCCTGATCTATGATCAACGACCTGGCCGCCATTGGCAGGCGGAATTAACCGCGCCGGTCGCTTTTGCCGCCATTGCTTCGACCATTGCTCTGGCCGGTGGTTGGGCATTATGGCCGGCGTTGGCGTTATGGGCCTTCATGATCGCCCGCGCGGTACCGGCCATTCTCTTCATTCGCGCCCGATTGCGTCTGGATAAAGACAAAACGGCCGAACCGGTGCCGGCGATCCTGGCTCATGTGATGGCTGTCGCGGGGGTAGCCCTCCTGGTCAACGCCAGCTTGATTCCGGCTCTGGGTCTGGCCGCCATTATCATCCTGTTTGGTCGCGCTTTATGGGGTCTATCAGCCTATCGATGGCGAACGTCAGTAAAAGGTTTAGGATTCCTGGAGACCGGATTTGGCCTGTTGTCAGTAATTTTGGTAGCCATTGGTTATTGGATAGCCTAGGTTTCCTGGTCATTTAATGATTCACGGGCGGCCGCTAATTGAATTCGTAAGGCTTCAGGCGCGGTACCGCCGGGGATGTTTCGCGCCGCCAGAGCGGCGGCCACGTTCAGGACCGACGGCGCGTCCTCCCCAAAGTGCGGACTAATCGCCGCAAAATCGCTGGCTTGCCATTCTGAGAGCGGTTTGTGCCGTTCTTCCGCTTGCCGGACAGACTGCCCGACCAGGTGGTGGGCCTCGCGAAAGGGCAGCCCGCGCCGGACGAGATAGTCAGCCAATTCCGTCGCCAGCAATCCGTCTTCCAGTTGAGCCGCCATCTGCTCCGGGCGCAATTCCAAGGACCTGACAAGCCCGGCCATGACCGGCAGGGCGAGAGCTAGCGTGTCAAATGCATCGAAGACTGGTTCCTTATCCTCCTGCAAGTCTTTGTCATAAGCAGAAGGCAGGCCTTTGAGAGTCGCCAGAAAACCGGTCAGCCGCCCGATGAGGCGGCCGCTTTTGCCTCGCGTCAATTCCAAAGTATCCGGGTTTTTCTTTTGGGGCATGATACTGGAACCGGTGCTGTAGGCGTCGGAGAGGCGCACGAAGCCGAATTCGGCGCTGCTAAACAGAATGAGTTGCTCCGCCAGCCGGCTGAGATGGATGCCGATCAGCGCGCCGGTGAAGAGAAATTCGGCGGCGAAATCTCGATCGCTGACGGCATCGAGACTGTTGGCCGTGATCGCGGCAAAACCCAACCGTTCGGCCAGCAGCAACCGGTCGATGGGGAACGCCGTGCCGGCCAGTGCGGCCGCGCCAAGGGGGAGTACCGCCGCCGATTGCTCCGCGGCCGCCAATCGCATCCTGTCGCGTGCCAGCGGCCAGAAGTGGGACAAAGCCCAGTGCCCCCAGGTGACAGGCTGGGCATGTTGCAGGTGAGTGTAACCAGGCAGGGGCAGATCCAGGGCGGCCTCTGCGCTTTCGATTAGGGCGGACTGGACAGTCTTCAT
>JAWOHK010000181.1:0-6683 GCA_046485205.1 Chloroflexota bacterium
CGATTGCCAACGTGGGCTACTCCGGGTTGCAGTTGCCGGACGGCGGGTACGTGGCTGCGGGCATGTCGGGCGTGGACACGCTCGTGGGGTCCTCGTGTCACATCTGTAAAGGACACAGTCAGTCGTATCCGATTGTTTTTAGGTGCCGACAACAATACCGCCGTCGACCCTAAGGGTTTCGCCGGTGATGAAGCTGGCCTCGTCGGAGGCCAAAAACAGGTAGGCATTGGCGATGTCGCGGGTTTCGCCCATGCGACCAATTGGCGCGCGGGCGGCCATGTTCTGCAAGATATTTTCCGGCATCTGGCGCACCATGTCGGTCAGCACAAAGCCGGGGGCAACGGCATTCACCCGAATGCCGTGACGGCCCAGTTCGCGCGCCCACACTTTGGTCATGCCGATGACGCCGGCTTTGGTGGCGACATAATTGGTCTGGCCAAAATTACCATCCAGGCCGACGATCGAGGATGCGTTGAGGATGACGCCGGAACCCTGCCGGATCATGACCGGCGCGACAGCCTGGGTGCAGTTAAAAACGCCTTTCAGATTGACGGCTATGACCTGGTCGAAATCCTCTTCCGGCATTTGCTTGACCAGTTCGCCGTCCTTGATCCTCACCAGCAGCCCGTCGCGCAACAACCCGGCATTGTTGACCAGCACATCGATCCGGCCGTACTGTTCGACAACCGCGTCCACCCATTGCTGCACCGCCTGGCGGTTGGCGATGTTTACTTCAAAGAAGGCCGCGCCGGAACCTAGCGATGCGGCAACCGCTTCGCCTCTATCCCGATTGAGATCACAGATGACGACTTGGGCCCCTTCTTCGGCAAAGCGTTCGGCCGTGGCCTGGCCAATGCCGGCCGCGCCGCCGGTGATAAGCGTGACTCGATCCTGCAAGCGTTTCATATTTCCCCTATGGGCCTGTTAGCCGTGGCTTCGATTGTAGGCTGTAGTCGACCGTAATGAATCATCGGTCAGCCGGTTTGTTGACCAATAGTGTAGCCTAGAGGATGGCACTTGCCAATGTGGGCGGACCGCCTATGGGCCAATTTACAATCCGGTAATTTGCGGTATATTTCCGGCACCATCTGTAGTCAGGGAGAGCGCGATGCATATTGGAGTCAATACATGGGTCTGGACCTCGCCGACAACCACCGCTGAACTGCGACAGTTAGCGCCTCATATCGCTGAAATGGGTTTCGACTGGATCGAGATACCCTTAGAGAATATCGCCGATATGGATCATGCCGCGGGCGGGGCGATCGTGCGCGACAGCGGGTTGGGTGTCAGTACCGCGGCCGTTATCGGGCCCGACCGGGACCTCATCCATCCGGATGAATCGATTCGACGAAACGGGTACCTTTACGTTCGCCAGGCGATCGAGGCGGCGCAAAAGCTGGGTTCGACGACCTTGGCCGGCCCGATTTATGCCGGCACCGGCCGGTGCTGGCAAATGACGGCCGACGAGCGGGCCCGCGACACCGAGTTACTCGTTAGCCAATTGAGCGAGTTAGCCTCGTACGCCGGCGATCATGGCGTGACCCTGTGCATCGAACCGCTTAACCGGTTCGAGACCAGTTTCATCAACCTGGCTGAACAGGCCATCGAAGTGGTTGATCGCGTCGATCACCCCGCCTGTAAAATCCTCCTCGATACCTTTCACATGAATATCGAGGAGAAATCGTTTGGCGCGGCGATTCGCGCGACCGGCCAACGGCTTGGCCATTTTCACGCCTGCGAGAACGATCGCGGTGCCCCGGGGTCAGGCAACGTAGCCTGGGCTGAGGTCGCGGTCGCGCTGAAGGATATCGGCTATGACGGGGCAGTCGTCATCGAATCATTTACCTCACAGGTGACCAGCATCGCTCGCGCGGCGGCTATCTGGCGCTCGCTAGCTCCAACGCAAGATGATCTCGCCCGTGACGGCCTTGTATTCCTCAGAAGCCTCTTAGGTTCGTCGTGAGTCTACCTCTGGTCATCGTCACCCATGATTTGCCTGCCGGCTGGCTGGAACCGTTGGCGGGCCACTGCCGGTTGGTGATCGGCCCGCCGACGACGACCAACAGCGGCCTGGCCGACGATCTCCGCCGCCATTTGCCGGAAACCGAGGGCTTGCTGACGATGTTGACCGTACGAGTAGGGGATGATTTGCTCGACGCCGCGCCGCGCCTCAAAGTCGTCAGCAATATGGCCGTTGGCGTTGATAATATTGACCTGGACGCCTGTACCCGGCGGAGTATTCCTGTCGGCCATACGCCGGGCGTGCTGACCGAGAGCACGGCCGACCTGACGATGGCCCTTTTATTAGCCACAGCTCGCCGCTTGCCCGAAGCCAGCCGCGACGCCCGCGACGGCCGCTGGACGACCTGGGAGCCGGATCGCTGGTTGGGCTGGGATTTGCAGGGCGCGACATTGGGGATCGTCGGTCTGGGCCAGATTGGCACAGCCGTGGCCGAGCGAGCGCGGTCATTTGGCGTGCGCCTCGTCTACAGCAATCGCAGCCCAAAACCAGACATTGAAGCCAGGTTGGGAATGGAACGCTTATCCCTGGAAAACCTGCTGACCCAGAGCGATTTCGTCTCGCTGCATGTCCCGCTCACAGACGAAACACGAGGATTAATAGACGAAGCCGCCTTGAGGCGCATGAAATCGTCGGCCATTTTGATCAATGTCGCCCGCGGTCCGGTTGTCGATTCAGGTGCTCTATATCGTGCACTGAGCGAGAGATGGATCGCCGCCGCCGGACTGGATGTAACCGACCCCGAACCGTTACCGCCCGACCACTCTCTCTATTCCCTGGATAATTGCCTGATCGTGCCTCATATTGGCTCGGCCACTCATGCTACCCGACGCCACATGGCCGAGCGAGCCTGTGAGAATTTGCTGGCCGGGGTGACCGGCCAACGGCTGCCCTTTTGTGCCAATCCGGCCGTCTACGAGACATAGTACGGGTTGCTGATTAGTCTGCCAAGCCGGACCGTCCTCTTTTGTTTCGGAAATAACGCGATATTGATCGTCAATTTTCCGCCATCGATCAACAAATTATATCCGGGATAGATGGAGGCTGAAGCCATCTCGCCCATAATTCTACCGACGTGACCATCCATCTGAAACTTAAAAACGATCAAAAGGAATAGCGAACAATGACCTGGAAGAACAAAGTGGCTCTGGTGACAGGCGCCGGATCCGGAATTGGCAAGGCTGCCGCCCTGCGGTTAGCTCGGGCCGGGGCCAGGGTCGGCGTCCTTGGTCGTGACGAAAGCGGCCTTCGACGTACAGCCGATGAAATAGAAGGCTTTGGGGGCGAAGCACTGATACTGACCGCCGATATTTCCGAACCGGATGCCATGCAAGCGGCGATAACGTTAATCAGCCAACAGTGGCAACGGCTCGACATCGTCTTTGCCAATGCCGGTATAAACGGTGTCTGGGCGCCTTTGGAAGATCTGCAGTTGGAAGAATGGAACGAGACGATAAATATCAATTTGACCGGGACATTCCTGACGCTCAAGTACACTATTCCGCTGCTCAAGGAGTGGGGCGGGTCCATCATAATTAATTCGTCGATCAACGGTACACGCATCTTTAGCAGCGCTGGAGCGTCAGCCTATAGTAGCAGTAAGGCGGGACTGGTTGCCCTGACCAAGATGGCTGCGCTGGAGCTTGCCAAGCACAAGATCCGTGTTAACGTGATTTGTCCCGGCTGGATTGAAAGCAATATAGAAGACAATACGGAAAAGCGCAACGTTGAGGAGGCCGAAGAGCCGGTTGAGTTTCCGGAAGGTTCAATCCCCCTAACCGATGGTCAGCCCGGCAAGGCGGAGCAAGTCGCCGAACTGGTCCACTTTCTAGCGTCTGATGCTTCTGACCACATCACCGGTACCGAGATCTGGATTGACGGCGGTGAGTCATTAATGGAAGGTTAACTAACCATGGCGGAAAGCAGCAAAACCAAAAAGAAGACCGACAAACCGGAGGTGAAAGCGGGCATGGGACCTGTGCCCCATGAAGAGGGAACCACTTTCCGTGTCTGGGCGCCTAACGCCCAGGAGATTTTTGTAGCCGGAGATTTCAACGCCTGGAAAGAAGAGGCCAGCCCTCTTCAACATGAAGGCGATGGTTATTGGGCGGTCGATGTACCAGGAGCCAAACCCGGCGAAGAGTATAAATATATCATCATCAATGGTGAGCAGAAACTTTACCGCATCGACCCTTATGCCCGCCAGGTCACCAACTCGGTTGGCAACAGCGTCATTCATAACAATGATTTCGACTGGGGAGCCACGAGCGAGTTTCACAGCCCGCCGTGGAATGAGCTGGTGATTTACGAATTGCATGTGGGCACGTTCAATATCGATTCTAAAGATCAGGTTGGCAATTTCCACCGGGCCGCGCAAAAGCTACCTTATTTACAGGAGCTGGGAATCAACATGATTCAGTTGATGCCGCCGATGGAATTTCCCGGCAGCCGGTCTTGGGGATATAACCCGTCACTGCCCTTTGCCGTCGAAAGCGATTACGGCGGACACCTGGCATTCAAGAATTTCGTCAAGGCCGCTCACGAGCGTGGCATCGCCGTGACCCTGGACGTAATCTACAATCATTTTGGCCCTAGCGATCTGGACCTTTGGCGCTTTGACGGTTGGAGCGAAGGAGATGGCGGCGGGATATATTTCTACAACGACAACCGCGGTCAGACCCCTTGGGGCCACACACGGCCGGACTACGGCCGACCCGAAGTGCGCCAATACATCCGCGATAACGCCCTCATGTGGCTGCAGGAATTCAAGATCGACGGTTTGCGCTGGGACGCGACGGCTTACATTCGAAATGTCCATGGCAATGATATTGACCCGTACAATGAATTGCCCGAAGGGTGGGGCCTGATGCAAAGGGTCAATAACGAGATGCGCGAAGTGGCCCCCAACAACATTTCGATCGCCGAAGACTTGAAGAACAACGAGTGGATAGTGAAGGATACCGGTGCAGGAGGCGCGGGATTCGGCGCTCAATGGGACGCCAATTTCGTCCACCCTGTCCGGGCCGCCATTATCACCAATGACGATACCTTCCGTGATATCAACGCCGTTCGTGATGCCCTGCTGGCTCGCTACGACGGCGACGCCTTCAAGCGCGTCATCTATACCGAATCCCACGATGAAGTTGCGAACGGCCGGGCACGCGTGCCGGAAGAAATCTGGTCTGGCAATAGCCACCATTGGTTCGCTAAGAAGCGTTCAACACTGGGGGCGGTGTTGGTTTTCACTGCGCCGGGCATCCCGATGATCTTCCAAGGCCAGGAGTTTCTGGCCGACAAGTGGTTTAGCGATGACATGCCGCTCGATTGGGAACACGCCAAAGAATTCGAGCGAATCATTTATCTTTATCGCGACCTGATTTATTTGCGGCGTAACGCTCACGGGACAACCCGGGGCCTGACAGGGCAGAATATCGAAGTCTACCACGGTAATCAGGAGCAAAAGGTGATGGCTTTCCACCGTTGGGCCGATGGCGGGCCGGGCGACAGCACGGTAGTGGTCGTGAATATGAGCAGTCAGACACTCACGGACTACCAGGTCGGATTTCCGGCAGCCGGGGAATGGCGGCTGCGCTTTGACAGCCACGCGGCCGACTATAGCGAGGACTACGATGGCCAGGTCAGTGGTGATGCCGTCGCCAGCGAGGAACCCTATGATGGTCAGCCGGCTAGCGCTCGGATCGCCATCGGGCCGTATACCGGGCTAATATTCACGCTGGACCCGGCTTAGATTTCAGATACTGGGTGCCAGGCATATAAGATGTGTGCCTGGCATTTGTGCATTAGGACGCCGGTCAAAGGATGGCGCCTGATTGTGCAGGAAATATCTGATACCAGACGATCTCTTTAGCCCACTGGGGTACGAATTGGTTCGAATCTACATCAAGTACCCTATTCGTCGTCATTTTGCCAAGCGGTCACGGCATCGAGCGCTTCTTTTTCCTCGGCCGACAACTTCACCTGAGCTCCTTTCACCGTGTCTTCTAACTGTGAAATGGAGTTTGCACCGATGATAGCTGAGGTGACCGCCGGATTGGCCAGGCACCAGGCAATGGCCGTTTGGGCGATGGTGGCGTCGTGGTTGCTGCCGATCGCTTCGAGCTTATCCACGGCCGCAAAACCGCGCTCATTCATGTACCGGCGTTTGACCCCTTCCGCGCGATCCGACTCCGGTAATTCAGAATCGCGCCGGTACTTCCCGGTCAGAAAGCCACCACCCAGTGGGCTATAGGGGATGACGCCGATGCCCTGGTCGAGGCACAAGTCCTGCAATTCGCGCTCGAACTCGGACCGGTGAACGAGGCTGTAATGAGGTTGCAGGCTGTCGTAGCGGGCTAGGTTGTTGATGTCGCTCATCCAAAGGGCCTTGGCCAGTAGCCAGGCCGGATAGTTGGAGCAACCAATGTAGCGTACTTTTCCCTGGTGGACCAGATCGTCAAAAGCCCGCAGCGTTTCCTCAATAGGGGTGCTGGCGTCGAAGAAATGAGCCTGGTACAGGTCGACATAGTCGGTGTTTAGCCTGCGCAAAGAGGCTTCAACCGCCTGCAGGATATGGGCACGCGACAGGCCCTCGGCGTTGGGCCCCTCGCCCATACGCCCGCGTACCTTGGTGGCAATTACAACCTGCTCACGGCTCAGCTCGGAC
>JAWOHK010000186.1:0-2799 GCA_046485205.1 Chloroflexota bacterium
GTCGTGGAGTAATGTCTCGGCCGCCGTGGACATGCCCCACAGGTAATTGATGGCCTCGTCCGTCTCTGGCCAGACCAGGTTGTGCTCGTCGGTGCTCTTGGTTACGCCCAGGGCCACGCGGGTATAGTTGTGAGCCAGGGCGATGGGCAACGCCGTCCAGTACGAGCTGACCGTCTCGGCGGCCAAAATATTCCTGATGCCATACTCCGGATAGAGTCGCGCCGCCGGAGAATCGAGGGCCGTGTCATAGACCCAGGCGCGATGGATTTGCCCGGCCGTCGTGTGGCGCAGCATGCCGTCGATGAGGTCATGCTGGGGTTGGGCTTTGCCGTAGATATTATGGGAATAGACCATCGCGTCATAAGCCACGCCGGCGCGCTCCAGCAGCTTGAATGAAGCCAGGCTATCTTTGCCGCCGCCGCATAGGGCCAGTAACCTATCGCCACCACCCAGAGTTGCCGGAGCGACCTCACTCCTGCGCGCGCTCCCATTCTCTGACACCTTCGGCCCGTTATAATCGCGAATATCGTTGTCATAGCGCCACACGCCCCATACGCCCCTAAAAATAGTGATCCAGGCGTCATAAAAGGCGTCGGTGTACAGATCGGCATAAGGCCCTGGGTCGAGGACATCGGGTTTTAGGCTGGCCGCCTTGTTGGCTTCATACGCCAGCAAGTGGAAATATACCTTGCGCATGAAAGGTTCGCCGAAGCGTTCCTCAAGCGCGTGGAAATCGACCGTATCGTACCAGTACACGGTGTGGAAGGGGATGTCGTCGACCCGGTAGTTGAGTACCAACTGCCGGCGCGAGCGCTGAATGGGATCGAGTACGAGCTGGGTTTTCATCAGGTCTCCATCAGGAGCAGTATAGCTGACCGGGATTGTAAGGGCGATCCGCATCTGATGCCACGGATTATCCGCTGAACGGCCGTCCGGCTGGCTCAGCGAGGCCACGCGAGCCGCGGCCGGGTTGCTGGCTGAAGGGGCTGGAGTAGCGTCGCCAGTCGTTGAAAAGCAAGCCGGACACGATGGATGGCTGGGCGTTGCAGTTTTCAGCCTTGACCTGTCACCCGTCGCCCATGGCGCGGTATAACGCCGCCAGTGCCATCGCTCCTTCCCAACCCCGGCCGTGGTCTTCGTAGCTCCACCAACCGGAGAGGACGGCGTGGGCTTCGGCCCATGCCAGGATCGCGTCGCGCGATTCGTCCAGCGCCCCGGCCAGCATCGCAACGCGGCGGTTCTGGAGGCGAACCAGCGCGCGTTTGTCCAGCCCCGGCGGCGGGTCGTTCAGAAAGGTAGCCACGTCGTACAGGGGATGTCCGGCATAGCCCTTCGGGTCGATGGCCAGCCACGGTTCTCGTTCGCCGCGCAGGACATTGCCGGGATTCATGTCGCCGTGGATGAGGATCCCGGCCTGCCCGGCGGTCAATTCGCGGAAGAGCGCCTGCGCCCGTTCGATCGACTCCGGCGGAAACGGGCCGTAGCCGCCGTCGAAGGTCTGCCGCAGCTTGTCCAACCCACGGGCCAGGTCGGCCACCGTGCGAAAGGGATGGCTCGGCGCCAACGGCCGCCACAGCCGCTGCATGACCGCCACCAGTGCGGAGATTCGCCCCTCGTCAACTACAAGCATGCTCAGCGGCTCGCCAGGCAAAACCCGCTCCAGCAGCAGCACGCCCTGATCAGGATCGGCGTCGAGCAGCCGGACGGAACCCCCGCCGTCGAAGTGGCGTAGGGCATCGATCTCGCTCCAAAGTTCAGCGTGCGGCACGCCGAGCTTTAACACCAGCGGCGTTCCATTCGGGCCGGTAGCCGGGGTGACGTAGTTGTAGGATAGATTGGGAAACGGGGGGTGAATCGTCAGCGACCAGCGTTGGGCTAATTCGGCCACAAGCACGGGCAGGTCTTCCAACCACTCTACGCCGGCCTGGCCGTGAACGTCAACGATATGGGGCGCACAACCGGTCGGATCGATCGCAATATTCATGTTCCAGTTTGTCCGGCCGGAGCGAGCGTGTCACAATGCGGCTCGTGGCAAGGAGATATAGCATGACACAATCGATCGCCTCGGTGGCTCTGCTCGTCCGTGAATATGATGAGGCAATCCTTTTCTTCACCGAAGCCCTGCGCTTTCAACTCCTCGAAGATACGCCGTTGGGCGGCGGCAAGCGTTGGGTTGTCGTTGCCCCACCCGGCTCGACAGGGGCCTCGTTGCTGCTGGCCCGGGCGGCCACACCGGAGCAGGCCGCCCGCATTGGCGACCAAACCGGCGGGCGGGTCTTTCTCTTTCTCCATACCGGCGATTTCGAGGGCGATTACGCCCACTTGCAGGCCCACGGCGTCCGCTTTACCGAAGAACCGCGCGATGAGCCGTATGGTCGGGTGGTCGTCTTTCTGGATTTGTACGGCAACAAATGGGACCTGGTCCAGCCGAAATAATTCCTGCCTAAGTGCGACATCAGGGTCTTCGGCCTGATTGCCTGATCAGTCTGACCGGGCATTTAAGGCGCAGTTCCTCGTCAATACCCTCTTGCAGAAATATCTTAATCAATGACTGGTAGGGGACATCGCGTTTGTTCGCCAACAGCATTGGCGCCGCCTGCCAACCCTCAATTACTGATCCTTTCCACCTTTGAACCCCTTCGGCGCGCCGGGCGGCATGGGCGGAGGTTGATCGCCCTTGGCGGCCGGATAGACCCATCGCTCTTCATCCGAGGCGTCGTAGAGGGATTGCATGACATCGAGGACATGGTAAGCCAGTTCGCCCGACGCCCGGTGCGGCGCGCCACTGTGAATAGCCAG
>JAWOHK010000190.1:0-4355 GCA_046485205.1 Chloroflexota bacterium
ACAATATGGCTATTATAATAGCTATTGTAATAGCCTGTCAAACCTCAACGTGCAGTATGTATTTCGATATGAGTACCAGAGGCTACCCCGTGCAACAGATCGTCGGTGTCAGCGAATTGCAGCGCAACTTTAGGAGCTTTTTCGACCAGGTGGTCAATAAGTAGACATCCATCGTGTTGACGCGCGGCTCCCGGCCGGAGGCGGTGCTGATCCCGTATGAAGACTACCTGCATCTTCAGGCGTTGCGGGAGAACGAGGTGCCGGTGCGCTTCGACCGGTATGGAACCGATTGTCCGAGTTGGGGTTCTTATAGATCTTAGGCAAAAAGCAATGGTAAGGGCAGTTGAAATCCGGTCAGAACGTAGTTGAAACGGAATGAAGATAGGCTAACCACTCTGGAAACTTTGGGCAAAAGTAAAGCGAACTCATCTGCCATCAGGTTTGCTTAACTTTCATTCTGTTAACCGGTTTTCCTAACGGGAAATGCATATTTTCAGCCTCGACAAGCAGTAAAGGAAAACGCTGGTTCCTTTACCTATCAATTGCCCTTGGGGGCCTTAGGCCAGAGAGGAGGGGGCCGAATCCGCCTGGAGGGGGTTCAAGCTGCCTGGCCTGCGCAGACGCTTGTCGTTGGTTTTTGCATGAGTTCTATAAAATGCCCTTCTTCTGTCAGCCTCGGCTTCCTCCTTGACAATCCCCCGCGCGGGCTAGCACGGGGGATCTGTTTTCTCTTCCACATGAAAAAGGAGCCTCGGGTAAGCTCGAGGCTCCTTTTTGATCCATTCGCTTAAAAATTGAAAGCTGCCTACGGTGCGAAATCGACCACCGGAATTTCCAGTGTCCCGGCTCGTATAGCGTCTTCCTTCTCTTTTAAGAGCGCCTTGACCTCATCGGGAATCTTGTCGGCATTCTCGTGGAAGTCCGACAGCACTGCTCCCTCTTCCAGTCCGATCTCATAGACTTTACCGGTAAAGTTACCGGCCAGATATTCGCCGACCACCAGTGGGATGCCTCCGCCGAAGCCCCATTCAACACTGGTCAGCACTACATTGGGTGCCACCTGGAACTGATCACGCACCGCACCGATAGCCAGCGTGTTGGTTTCATTAGCGGCCTGCAGAACACCGATGTTTTGGCCATCGCCGTTCCCAAAGATGATGTCAGCACCCGACTCGATCTGTGACATAGCCGCCTCATTACCAGCCGATACGTCGAGGAAACTGCCGATCCAGTTAACGAGCAACTGCGCATCCGGGTTCACTTCTTTCAAGCCCTGTTCGAAGGCAGCATAGCTGCGATGCGTGCTGGGTATATCGATGCCGCCGACCATACCGATGGTATTAGATTGCGTCATCTCTCCGGCCAGGATACCGGCCAAATAGGATGCTTCATGGGCCAAAGGACGAATCACGGCCAGATTCTCCATTGTCTCGTCACCATCGGTCCACAGGAACGAAATCTCCGGAAAATCGCGCGCCACGTTAAACACGGCTTCTTTGGCGATTGAACTGTGAGCGATGATTAACCTATAACCCTGGCTGGCATAATCGCGCATCGCCCGCTCGTAATCGGGGATCGGCACTTCCTCGGAAAAGGCGATCTCGATATCGTACTGGGCCTCGGCGTTCTTCAACCCCTCGTAGGCCGCCTGGTTCCAACCGTTATCATCGATCTTCCCATCCAGAACCAGGGCAACTTTCGCGGTTTCTCCCGCTTCTTCTTCAGCCGCTCCGCCGCAAGCCACCAGCGCCAGGCTGAGGATGACGGCGATCAGGATAAAAATGATGGTTCTTTGTTTCACAACAGCCTTCCTTTCCGGCTTGTGCCGGTGTTTACACTACAATCATCATCTATTGACAAGGCTCAAATTTGTTCCGGCGTTCAATCTTCTCTCCATTCTCGATAAACATCCTCCTTCCTGCCGCCTTACGACAGGATAGGCCAGACATGGTTAACCGCCACCTGGGCCTGCTTCACAATCTTTTCCCGGCGCCGGGCAGCCTCATCCAGAATGGCGTCTTCGTCCAGGGTGAGCGCGCGCCGGCCTTGCATCACTACCTGGCCGTCGATCAAGACTGTGTCCACGTCGCTGCCATTGGCCGCCCAAGCAATGACCGAAACCGGATCGTGGACCGGGTAGAGATGCGGTTTGCGGGTATCGATCAGAATGACATCGGCGCGCTTGCCGGCCTCCAGCGATCCGACCTGGTCGGCGATCATCATCGCTTTCGCGCCGTTGATCGTCGCCATTTCGACGGCTTCCGCCGCTGTTGGATAGGTCGGATCGCCCCAATGGTTGCGCTGCATAGTCAGCATCGTTCGCATCTCGCGGAACATATCGGCCGTATTGTTGACCGGCATGCCGTCGTTGCCCAAGCATACATTCACGCCAGCGCGCAGCATCTCCGGGACTTTGGCTACGCCCATGGCCAGCTTGGAGTTAGTCACCGGGCAATGGGCGATGTTGGTGCCTGTTCCGGCCAGCAGCTCGATCTCGCTTGTCTCAAAGCAAATGCCGTGGGCGAAAGTCACATTTGGCCCCAGCAACCCGACGCTATGGGCAAAATCAGCCGGCAACAGGCCATAGGTGGCCATGGTGTAGTCGACATTGTTCTGGACCTCCGCCCAATGGGCGGTGATGCCCACGCCGGCCTCGGCGGCCCGGCGGCTAACTTCGCGCAGCAATTCGGCCGAACAGCCGCCGACGGAACGGGGCGAGTACCAGACCTGGATTCGTCCGTCGCCCGCGCCGTGCCAGCGGTTGATCAGTTCCGCAGTCTGCCGCATCGACGCTTCACCTGTTTCCCACATGCCGGGATGCAATGCGCTCTGGTCCAGGGCATAGGCGTTGAGGTCCATGACATACTTGCTCAGCGCCACGCGCATACCCGCCTTCAGAATGGTCTCGGCGATGGCATCGATACCGTAACGCGGGTGCAGGCCGGTGCTGATAAAGGCGGTCGTGCCCGACTTGATCATCTCCAGCAGTGCCAGGTGGGTGCTGGCCAACGCATCCGCTTCATCGAAATGCCCCTGAATGGGCCAAATGTAACGGCTCAGCTTCTCCATCACTTCGACGTTGTCGTTGATGCCGCGCATGATGACCTGGGCCAGGTGCATATGGCAGTTAATCATCCCCGGCATGGCGATCATCCCGCGGCCATCGATGGTGTTTGCCGCTTCGTACCGATTGGCCAGCGCCACCGACGCCCCTACCTCGACGATGGTCCCTTTGTCAATCGCAATAGCTCCGTCGACGAAGACGCGCCGCTGTGCGTCGACCGTCACAACCATCGCTCCAGAAATCAGTGTGTCGATCATGATTCGCTCCTCCAATGGCCGCCCGGCTAACTCCGCCGGAAAGGCCGGGTTAACGCTGACGGGCCACCCTCGTCCCGCACAAAGAAAATGACGATTATCAAAGTCACCAGAAACGGCAGCATGAGCAGGAACTGATAGGGCAGCGGGAAATTCATGGCCTGCAACCGAAATTGCAGCGCCTGTGTTGCCCCGAAGATAAGAGCCCCCAGCAAGACATGACTCGGCTGCCAGCGACCGAAAATGACCACGGCGATGGCGATCCAGCCCAGACCGGTCGACAGATCGGGCGTGAAAAGACCATAGAGTGCCAGCGCCAAGTAGGCCCCCCCGATGCCGGCCATCAGCCCGCCAAATGAAACCGCCACGTAGCGGATCCGCCCCACTTCCAGACCGGCGGCATCGGCGGCGTGGGGGTTCTCGCCGACAGCGTCGATATTTAACCCCGCGGCCGTGCGCTTAAATAAGAAGGCCAGAAGCGGAACCGCCAGCAAGGTCAGATACACAACGATATTCTGGTTGAATAGCGTCTCCCCCAGGATGGGAATCCGGCTTAAAACGGGTATGGGCACGGGCTTGAGGACTTCGATAATCAACGGCGAACTGGTCACGCCATAAAACCGCCGGTACAGGTAGCTGGCCAGACCCTGGCACAGGATCCAGATTCCCAATCCGGCCACGATCTGATTCGCCGTCAGACTGACCGATAGAAAGGCCATCAACAGTCCGAATGTAGCCCCAACGAGTCCGGCCGCGGCGAAGGCGATCTAGGGGTTACCGGTCCCGTAGCCGACGGCAAAACCGACAAACGCGCCGATGATCATGATACCCTCAATCCCCAGGTTCATCACCCCGGATCGCTCGGCCACCATCTCGCCCAGGGCGGTGATGAGGATGGGCGTCGCCAGGCGAAAGGTCGCCGCCAGAAAACCGGTCAGGAAAGCCGTCGTCAGCATTTGTTCAAGCACGGCTCGACCTCCTCAATCGAACCTGGACCCGGGCAGCGACAAACAGGATCACCAATCCTTCAATGACAA
>JAWOHK010000194.1:0-4133 GCA_046485205.1 Chloroflexota bacterium
CTATTTTGGCTGATCGGGAATGATTGGACTATGATCGATATGGACGGCGACGGCGAAGGTGAGACTCCAGGGATTCGCAAGGGGATTTTGCGCGGTGATTTTGGCATGTCGCTCATGAAGCGCGGCCAGAGCGCCTGGGAAGTCATCTGGGAACGAATACCCAACACGCTACTGCTGATGGTTGTCGCCGAGATCGTTATCATTGTGTTTGCCTTGTTAATTGGCATCTTCTCCGCCCTGCGCCAGTATTCCGTGGCCGACCACGTGATCACTGCCGTGTCCTTCATCGGCTTCTCGACGCCGATCTTTTTCTTCGCCCTGATGATGATCTATATCTTCTCGGTGAGTTTCAAGCGGTGGGGATTGCCGTATTTGCCGGCTGTCGGCATGTTCGACCCGCAGGTAGGCAAAACCACGGGGCAAGTGGCGCTGCACATGATTATGCCGGTCGCGACCATCGCCTTCGTAAGCATTGCCGCTTACAGCCGTTATATTCGCAGCACGATGCTGGAGGTACTTAACCAGGACTACATCCGGACCGCAAAAGCCAAAGGGCTGCACGGCCGCTATATTCTGACAGTTCACGCCTTGAAAAACGCTTCCTTGCCCATCGTCACCTTGATCGGCCTGGATCTGGCCTTGTTGCTCGGCGGCGCACTGGTGACCGAACGTATCTTTGCCTGGCCAGGAATGGGAAGGCTGTTTCTCGATCATGTCTTGCGCTTCGACACGCCGGTCGTCATGGGCATTCTGATCATTCTTTCTGTTTCGGTCATCGTCTTCCAAATTATTACCGATTTGACTTACGCTGTACTCGATCCCCGTATCCGATATGACTAATGCGGCTAAAATCGCTTTACATAACAGGAACAATCTATGGCAGCCATAGACACGACCCCTGTCTTGCTGGACTCCACCGCTGACGTTCTGGCCCCGCCTTTGACTTTCCGGCAAATGGCCTGGCGACGCTTTCGCCGCCACCGCATGGCCATGTTCGGCGCGATTATGCTAATCCTCTTGTTTGTCTATTCATTCGGTGGGGGACTGATTTATACGGCCGAACGAGCCAATTTCACCGATACCAGCAAGCGCCTGTCGCCACCATCAAGAGAACATCCATTTGGAACGGATACCGTCGGCCGTGACGTAATGGCCCGTACCATTCAGGGCGGTCGCATATCTCTGATGATCGGTCTGACGGCTGCGCTGCTGGAAATTATCATCGGTGTGCTCATCGGCGCGGCGGCTGGCTTTTATGGGGGCACGGTTGACAATCTGTTGATGAGATTCACTGAAGCCATGCTGATCATCCCATCGTTATTCCTTCTGATTGTAATGGCACGCATCGTCGGCGGCAGTGTGCCCTTCATCATCATTATCATCGGGCTGACGAGCTGGATGTATGTGGCCCGCATTGTCCGCGCTGAATTCTTATCCTTGAAAGAGAACGATTTTATCCTGGCCGCCCGTTCAGTCGGTACACCAACCAGCCAGATCATTTTCCGCCATATTCTGCCCAACAGCATGGCGCCTATCGTCGTCGCCGCGACCCTGGCTGTAGCGGCCGCCATCCTTGCTGAAGCCTACATCAGCTTTCTCGGGCTTGGCGTTCAACCCCCCACCGCCACTTGGGGCAACATGCTCGACGGTTCTTACAACCATCTCGAAACCGCGCCGTGGCTATGGATTTTCCCCGGCCTTTTGATTCTGCTCACTGTGTTAAGTATTAACTTCGTCGGTGATGGTCTTCGCGACGCCCTCGATCCCCGGAGCCGGTCTGCCTGATGAGCATCCTTACCGCGCCGGACTACAAGCCCAAAACCGTGGACAAACCTCAGGTACTCCTGGATGTCCGCAATCTAGAAGTTCGCTTTAACACCCCGGAAGGAACCGTTTTCGCGGTTAATGACATTTCATATCACGTTGATGAGGGCGAAGTGATAGCGGTAGTCGGTGAAAGTGGCTGCGGTAAATCTGTCAGCATGATGGCCCTCCTGGGACTGATCCCCAAACCGCCGGGCGAGATCGCAGGCGGACAGGCCTTCTTTGCCGGTCGTGACTTGCTGGCCATGTCGGAAAACGAACTAGCTAATTTGCGGGGCAGCGAAATTGCGATGGTGTTTCAGGACCCTATGACTTCCCTGAACCCCGTTCTCAGCATCAAACGCCAGATGGTTGAATCGCTCCAGCGCCATTACGATATGACCGGTGAGCAAGCGGAGAAAAGAGGGGTTGAGCTGCTCGAATTAGTCGGCATCCCTGACGCCACGAGACGGTTGCGAGAGTACCCCCACCAATTTTCCGGTGGCATGCGCCAAAGGGTGATGATCGCCATGATGCTCGCCTGCAATCCCAACTTGCTCATCGCCGACGAACCAACTACAGCCCTGGACGTCACGATTCAGGCGCAAATTGTTGAGTTGGTCGTTCGGATGCGTGAGCATATGGGGATGGCTCTGATCTGGATCACGCATGATTTGGGCGTCGTGGCCGGACTGGCCGAGCGAGTCATTGTCATGTACGCCGGTATGATCGTAGAACAGGCCGATGTCGACAGTCTATTCGAAAAGCCCAGTCATCCCTATACTCTGGCCTTGTTAGGCGCTCTTCCTCGAGTCGATCGGCGCCGGGAAACGCGCCTGAAGTCGATTCCTGGCGCGCCGCCCAATCTGCTCATCGAACCTCAGGGATGTCCTTTTGCGCCGCGGTGTGACTATGTAATCGAACGCTGTCGCAATGAGCGCCCTCCTCTTTTTCCCATCTCAGCCACCCAACGCACCGCTTGTTGGGTCGATGTAACAACGGGACAGCCGCGAGAATGACCACCGCTGAAGCATCGGCTACTCTAAACCTGGAAGTCCCCGCCAAGGAAGAAGCGCTCGTTCGGGTGGCTAACCTCACCAAATACTTTCCCGTTCGCCAGGGCATGATTCTGCAACGAACAACTGGCTTTGTTCGGGCGGTCGACGGCCTATCCTTCGATATCGAACATGGTGAAACATTAGGCCTGGTGGGTGAAAGCGGCTGCGGGAAGAGCACCGCCGGGCGTACCCTACTCGGCCTCTACCCGGCCACATTCGGCGCCAGTTATATTGCCGGCCTGCACGTCCAGACGGCGAAAGGGGACGACTGGATGCGTATCCGCCGGCAGGCCCAAATGATTTTCCAAGACCCCTTTGCTTCACTTAATCCACGTTGGACAGTCAATGCCATCATTGGCGAGCCTCTACGCGTCCATAATCTGATCGATTCGGAATCTGGAAGGAGCGAGCGAGTTCAAGAATTGATGGCCTTGGTCGGTTTAGATAGTCGTTATGTCAATCGGTTTCCCCATGAATTCTCCGGCGGCCAGCGTCAACGAATCGGCATTGCCCGCGCCTTGGCCTCTGACCCGCTATTCCTGGTCTGCGACGAGCCAATTTCGGCCCTGGATGTCTCAATCCAGGCCCAAGTCGTCAATTTATTAGAAGATCTCCAGGAACGCCTGGGATTGACCTATCTGTTTATCGCCCATGATCTGAGCATGGTCCGCCACATTTGTGATCGAGTGCTAGTCATGTACCTGGGGATCATGGTAGAGTTGTCGCCTAAGGAAGAACTATACGAAGAGCCGCTCCATCCTTACACCCAAGCCCTTCTTTCGGCCGTCCCTATACCCGACCCGAAACAGGCGCGCCAACGGCAGCGGATTATTTTGAAGGGCGATGTTCCCAGCCCGCTTAACCCGCCGCCCGGCTGTCGTTTCCACACGCGCTGCCCCATCGCCCAGCGGCACTGTTCTACCCACGAACCGGTCTGGCGCGAAATAAAGCCGCAGCATTGGGTAGCATGTCATGAGGTCGAGCCGAAATTCAGGCCATAGCGAAGCGAGGGAGCGGATTGATTTCGAGAAAGTAAAACTCATGACAAATCGCGTGGAAATCACTGAAAAATATGAACGTAACGGCTGGCCGTCGGTCGATCGGCCGGACCTGCGCCCGCCTGACGGCTGGAGCCTTGACCTCATCAACTCCCTCAACCTGATCCACCACCACGAATTATCGCCCGATGGCGAGCAGGTGGCATTCGTATGGGAGCGCGACGGCCGCTCTGATATCTTTGTCATGCCCACGGCCGGCGGTTGGCCACGACGA
>JAWOHK010000203.1:0-5685 GCA_046485205.1 Chloroflexota bacterium
GAGGAACTCCTCCCCCCCAAACTGGCACGAGAGAAACGCGACTGGAACACCCTGGCTAGACCTAGGTTGTACCCACCCTCTCCTCGATCGGGTTCGACCGTCGGGTCTAGATGCTCCCCTCCTGGCATCAGATCCACAACAGCCGCCTCGGAAGAGGCGGCTGTTTTGTTTCTATCCTGAGAGTAGAATAAAAACTGCCCAGATGGGCAGCAAATCGGTCAATATGATCGTTTCAATGGGCCATGTAGGACTCGAACCTACGACCAAGTGATTAAAAGTCACCTGCTCTGCCAACTGAGCTAATGGCCCACTAACTCTTTATTATATCACCGGGTGATTAATTATAAAAATTGATGCCGCAATCGCTGGCATCCCTTTATCCGGGATTTAGATAATCCATCCCCATTGATTCTAGCCCCCTGCTTCCAACAAAGGTACGGGACTGAAGGATTCCCTGATGAGCCAGTCCGATCGGTCATATGATGTGAGCTGATGCCACGGATGACCAATTTCGGGTACACTCTGACCATGCCACGCGAGCGTACCTATCGCACCGAAGCAGTCGTCATTCGCCGCAGCGATTTCGGCGAGGCCGACCGCCTGCTGACGTTGTTCAGCGCTGACCGGGGCAAGCTGCGAGCCATTGCCAAGGGCGCGCGCAAACCCCAGAGCCGCAAGACGGGTCACGTCGAGCTGTTCATGCGCAGCAAGTTCCTGGTTGCCACAGGGCGCGACCTGGACATCATCACCCAGGCCGAGATGCTGGCGGCCTACCCCCACTTGCGCGACGACCTGGTGCGGACGACCTATGCGGCCTACACGGTCGAGCTACTTGACCGCTTTACGGTTGACGACGACCCCCACCGCGATATCTACGGCCTGCTCGTGCAAACACTTGAAGCGCTGAACGGCGAACCCGATATGATGCTGCTGGCGGCGCGCTATTTTGAGCTGCGCCTGTTGTCGCTGACCGGCTTCCAACCGCGGCTGTTTAATTGCGTGTCGTGCGGTGAAGCCATACGCGAAGAAGACCAGTTCTTCAGCGCCGATCTGGGCGGTTTTTTGTGCCCGAGCTGCTTCGAGGTCGATTCGCGGGCCTTACCGGTCTCGGCCGTCTCGGTCAAGGTGATGCGTTACCTGCAAACGCGACCGTGGGAGACGGTACAGCAACTTCACCTGCGCCCGGCAGTCTTGCATGAGATCGAGCGTATCCTCCACGATTATCTAGTCCACATCCTGGAACGTGATCTCAAGTCGGTTGATTTTCTCCACCGGCTGCGGCGGGAAGCGCGGGAATAAATCGATTACTCTGGAAACAAATCCGGCCAATCAGGAAACCCCAGGGCCGGTTGACGTCGCCCGGCCGCTAGATGGACGGCATACCCTTTTCTGCCATGGCAGCGATCTGCTTCGGCATCTGCCCGAAGATCAGGCCGTGGACGGGATAAAGCGCATACCAGTAGAGTAGCCCACCTAAACCTTTAGAGGCGAAGTAGGCCGTCTGGATTAGTCGCGAGCGACCCTCTTCGGCCGGATCGACCTCGAACTGCAACCAGGCCCGGCCGGGCACTTTCATCTCCGCTCGCAACCGCAGCAGATGACCGGACTCGACCTCTTCCACCCGCCAGAAGTCAAGCGCATCGCCGACGCGCAAGTCAACCGGGTCGCGCCGGCCGCGGCGCATGCCCACGCCGCCCACCAGCCGGTCGAGGACGCCCCGCGCCTGCCAGGCCCAGCCAAACGTCGGCCACCCTTGCCCGCCACCCAACCTGGTGAACGCGCGGTAGACCTCGAAAGCCGGCGCCTCCACCAGGATCTCGCGCCGTTCGATAAACATCCCCTGCTCCAGCCGGAAGAACGACGGCCGCTCGTCGCCCTGGCTACTACTTAAAGCGTCGCTCCAGATCGACTCCAGGTCGCCCTCGCGGATGCGTTCCAGTGCCCGCTGGACGGAAGTACGATAGTCGGTCGGCACGATTTCGGGGAACAGACTCCGGGCGGATTCGTCGCGGACGATGACCTCGTTACGCAGCCCTTCGATGAGCGGCTTGGCAATAGAGGCCGGAACCGGCGTCACCCAGTGCACCCAGTAGGACGACAGCCGCGGTGTGAGGACCGGCACGTGGATCAGCCAGCGTCGCAACTCGCGCTCCTCGGCGTACTGGGTCATCATGTCGGCGTAAGTCAGCACGTCCGCACCGCCGATCTCGATGATCCGCCCGGCGCAAGCCGGCGCCTCCAGCGTGGCGATTAGGTAGCTCAGTACCTCGCGGATGCCGACCGGCTGGATGCGGGTACTGGCCCACTTGGGGACGATCATAATCGGCAGACGCTCGGTCAGGTTGCGAATCATCTCGAACGACAGGCTGCCGGAGCCGACGATGACCGCCGCCCGCAGCTCGGTCACCGGCACGCCCGATTCACGCAGAGCGTCGCCGGTGGCGTGGCGCGAGCTGAGGTGAGCCGACAGCCCCTCGTCCGAATCCTGGCCCAAGCCGCTGAGATAAATGACCTGCTCCACACCGGCCTCGCCGGCCGCCGCGCCGAAATTGCGCGCGGCGACGACATCGCGGTCGTGGAAATCCGCGTGGCCGGTCATGCTATGGATGAGGTAGAAGGCCGCCCTTGTTCCGGCCAGAGCGGCGGGCAGGGTTTCCGGTTTCAACACGTCGCCGGTGCAGATTTCGACTTCACCGGCCCACGGGCGACCATTGAGCCGGGCCGGGTCGCGCACCAAGACGCGCACGCGGTAACCCGCCTCCAACAGGCGGGGCACCAGTCGCGCGCCGATGTAGCCGGTCGCGCCGGTGACGAGGATGGGTTTAGATTGTGTCTGTGTTAAATTCATCACACTAAAATTGATTATACCAAGTTGATTCCTGACTTCTTTGAAATAGCCTTCATTTGATGGTTTACTTTAATAACGGTTTCCCATCATGCCTTCACCAATAACGCCTTATCAGGTTATAATGTCTCCACCAGTTTAAGGAGGCTACCAAATGGATTGGTTTAATCAGCTGCCAATAGCAATTCAATCCTTTCTCATAGGCGCTGCAGGCGATACCGCAGGTGGCTTAGCTGTCGAATTTACCAAGAGTTTGGTCGGTTCAAGTGCATCAACAAGAAAACGCTTTCAGACCGGTGACAAGCAACAAGCGCTCCAGCGAGCCTTGGTCGAATCCCTCGCTTACGCGCTGACTACCTTCGGTATCACGGATAAGACGGCTGGCGCTTTTAGTGACCATTTTCAGGATTGGCTATTTGCTCCGGCGGTGGTGAGCGAGTTCAGATTTCTCATCGCACCACGAGAGGGGAGAGATCTGGATATAAGCCTTCTGCGGGAAGAATTTGAGGCAAGCGGGCTCGATCCTGATGAATTAGGATTTGACTTCGAAGAGATGATCAGGGGCATGGTCGGCGCATTTTATACAGCTTCTGCCGGTGAAGCTGAACTGGTCGACATACTGCAATCTGGTTTGTTATTTGCGATGGTCGATCGCATGGACGCTCTTCGGTTATTATCGGCCGATCATCTCGAAAGTTCCCAGAAGACGTTATCAGAACTTGTCCAAATTCGAGAACTCGCGGCTCAAATCGCCAACGGGACTGGTGATACAGCGCTATTGCTTATCCAAATTCGGGACTTACTCACAAAGCCTGATCAGGGTCAGGAGAGTCCAGCCAAGCAGCAAGACTTGTATCAGACAATCTCCGGCGTGCTGGATAAGGTTGAACTAATACCTGCTCAATTTAGCCAATATGAGCTCAGCCAACTTTTAGATTGGCTGGTTTATCATTTCGACAAAGAAGAGCTAAAAACAATAGCCTTTAAACTTCGTATTGACATTGATAACCTGCCTGCAGACAACAAGGAATCATTTGCCAGAGAACTCATCCGTTATCTGGATCGAAGAGATCGATTATCGGAGTTGGTGATCCTTGTCCAGCAGAATCGACCCCATGTGTCCTGGCCTATGGCCCGGCAACCAACCCAACCCTTATCCGAATCTGAAGCCAACGATCTGCAAATCGTTTTAGAACGGCTCAATAAAATCGCTGAACAGCTCGATGAGTCCAGCCACACAATTTCGGATGCTGAACTGGATGAATTGGCCAAAAACTATTGCCAGAGGAACATCGAACAATTCAAAATGCTGACCTTTCGGGGAATAGCCCCTCCGGTACGCCAATTCGTTTACCGCTCGCCGATGTTTACGTTGAATTAAAGGCCGTGGCCGACGTTCCGGAAGCGGCCGATACGTACAGCGCAACGGAACGCAGGCTCTTGCTGGAAGCAGAGGGTGTTAGTCCCGATCAGTTGATTGAGACCCAAATTCACCTGGACAGCCTGCGCGCCCATCGGTGGAATGAATCAATAAGGCAAGGGAAGAACCAACTTAAGCGCCGTTCTATCCAGGAGACACTGTTAGCGGGTGATAGTCAGAGTCTGGTGATCCTGGGTGACCCTGGTTCAGGAAAAACGACGTTGTTACATTACCTGGCCCTTCAAACATCCGAGGCATGGTTATCGGCGAATCAGATAGAAGGTGAAATTCGCAGGTTGCCGGTGTTCATACCACTCGCAGCTTATGATGAACATCTGCGACGGAAGAATGAGCAGGTCTCACTGAACGATTTCCTGAGCGAATACTATTCAATCTGGCAAATTTTGCCCGGCTTGCGACCGCTATTTCAACGAGCACTTGACCAAGGCCAGTGCCTGATATTGCTTGATGGCCTTGACGAGGTACTTGATGTCAACATGCGCCAGTTCGTCGCCCAACAAGTTCAAGGCCTCATGAGACAATGGACTCCAAACGGCAATCGGTTTGCGCTGACAAGCCGGATCGTTGGCTATCGCGAAGCCCCTTTGCCGGGAGATTTGCCGCACGTTACGGTGGTCGATTTCGGGCGCGACGAAATCAAGCTGTTTGCTGATAAATGGGGATTTGCCTACGAACGATTCCTATTGGGTGATGACAACACCAGCATCGTTGCCGAGCGACAAGCCAATAAGGAGACAAGGGAACTGCTGGATGATATTTACAGCAACCCCAGTCTGGAACGGCTGGCGGCAAGCCCGCTCATGCTGACGATGCTGGCTTTATTGCGCCGCAACGTGGGTCGATTACCGGACCGCCGCATCGAATTGTACGATCGTTATACCCGGACATTAATTGACAATTGGGAACTCTCAAGGAGCGCGGGCGCGCGACAGCAAGCCCCGCTGCGCTTTGACCCGCATGAAGCAATTTCTCACCTGATTCAACTTGCCTTGTGGCTGCAAACAAACAAACCAAGCGGAACAGCTCGCTACAACGAAATTCAGCAGGTCCTGGTGGACATTTGTTTGCGGTTTGAAGGTGTTTCAAGTGAGAATATATCTCCGAAAGCTGAGGCTGAAGCTGGCAAAAGGGCGACAAATTTCCTCAAGGATATGCGCCACTTTGCCGGCCTCCTGGTCGAACGCGGCCGAGATGCATTTGGTTTTCTGCATCTGACTTTTCAGGAATATTTTGTAGGACGTTCGCTGGCCAGAATGTCACCTGAAGAGAGATGGCAATCTCTAAAACCAGTCTTACATGACTCCCGGTGGCGCGAACCGATTTTGCTTTGCGCCGGTCAATTGGGCGTCAGCGAGGATCGGAGTGACCTTGCTTCCAGCCTCGTTAATGACGTCCTGAA
>JAWOHK010000239.1:0-22689 GCA_046485205.1 Chloroflexota bacterium
TGTCGATGACAAATCGGTCAGTGAGCTGAAAGATGTCGTTGCGCCAGTCTTCTATCTTCCAAATAAACCAGACCGTATTAACTAATGCTAAGGTTCCCAGAACGCCAACAATTAACCAACCGTCAATACCCATGTAGATGCCGAGAGCAGCCAGACCAAATAGTATAAAGTAGACCAACGTGGGCAAACCAATTCGGCGCATTAATATATAGATACTTTTGCGATAAGTTACAGTGTTGCCTTCTACCACTCGCCAACCGTACCGCTTGCGAAAGGCAGTCCAGGGACTGTCCACACGAGTCGACCTCGGTGGTGGGGGTGACGATGTATCGTCATCTAGCGGCGTTAATTCCGGATCAGCCCCAAAATGTTTTTCGATCGATTGCCGCATAACCGCCTGGGTTTGGGCACCGGCATAGGTACGATATTGAAGGGTAAGACGATTCAACGTATCTTTAACCGCAATAGGATCATCAATGTTGTCAAAGAGAATGCGACCGGCGACGGCCGCCGTCGTTACCTGGGCTGTCCCAATATTCAACACGTTCGCCAGCAACGATGGTTTAAGGATTTCCACGGTCTGTACCTGACTGATCGGCACTTTAACCAAACGAATTCGGAATCGGCGTAGTTCAAACTCGTGATGAGTCAGGTGTTTGTTTGTAATTAGAAAATAATCGGCTCGCCAATCGATCAGATCGATGACAAAGATAATAATTCCCAAAAGAGCCAGAATGGCCGGCAGCCCACCCTTGATGATACGCTGACTCGTTGTGTCCGCCGGGAAATAGGCCAGAAAGACGGCGCCAATCAAAACAAGCATAAACGGCACAATGAGTTCAATGAGCAAAAACCAGACACTTCTGCGGGTAAAAAGCTCGATATACTCTTCCGGCATCAGGGCGGCTACAGAGGAAGAACGGGTCTTCTTGGTGATGAGTAATTTGCGCGCTTGTTCCCAGGCTTCATCGCTCAAACCGGTCGGCCGGCCGTCTTCGTCCTGATAGGGTGCCAGTTCCGGAATAATGCCGGGATTTTCCTCTAGGAGACGGATGAAATCAGACCCGCGAATAATCAGGATGCGCCCTTCCTCTGACGATCCCTTCACGGTGGCCGGGTGCGCGCTAGGCGCGAACAACCAGATATCATGGAAGTATTCGCCCTTCTCATAGGGCCTGGAGTTGCGCACGCGGCCGTTGGGGTCTATTGTCGTAGCAAACAACCGCCCTTCTTTGACGATGTAAAGGCTGTCCACGGCGTCTCGCTGATAGGCTACAACCGTTCCTTTCTTAAAGGCGTACTCGGTGGCAATCCCCGCCACCAGGCGCAGGGCACCAGCGCTCAAGTCTTTAAACAGCGACACGTCGGCCAGAAATTCGAGCTTGCTCGTCACGCATCCATTTTAACATAACGGCGGGCGCCTGCCACGGTGATCATGCTTGAGACCGGCTACACCCGGCAAATTTTTTAGTACTTATCATGTTGTCATTACAGCCCGCCTCCAGTATCATTTCAGGTACTAGGCAGCTGATGTCGGTACTTACGAATCTCTTCAACGTTCTCGCCCTGTTATATATTGGCCGCGCCGTCCAACTGACTGCTCAGGTTATACGCAATTGGGCTGAGGTACGGCAAGAGCCTTTGACAAAGGCCAAGCAGCGGCTGGCCGATCAGGCCGCGTTCTTCATCGCCGTTCCACCCTCTGTCCTTTTTCACGAATTAGCCCACGCTGCGGCCATCTGGCTGTTCGGCGGGCAAGTGGTAGAGTTCGGTTACCGCGTCTTTTGGGGTTATGTCATCCCAGCAGGGGATTTCACATCAGTACAATACTGGTTCATCGCGGTTGCCGGCCCCCTCGGTTCGCTGGCATTTGGCGCAGGCGTCTGGTTAGCCTTACGCCGGAATCCCAGCCGCTCGCTGCAATATTTCGGTCTGCGCACCTTCCGTTTTCAGATTTACTTTTCGTTGATCTACTATCCCCTTTTCAGTCTGGTCCTGCCTGTTGGCGATTGGCGCATCATCTATAATTTCAGCGCCACGCCGATCTTGAGCGGGATAGCGGCCATTCTCCAGGCCGGTACACTGGTGTGGTTCTGGCGATTCGAACGCCGGGGTGGCTTCGAGATGCCCGCGTTCGAATCGATGGCTGACCAGGCAGTCTACGAGTCGGCCCGGGCAGCGGCCGCAATGGGCGATGAAGCGGCCGAACTGCAAGCGATCGATTTTCAGCGGCGAGGTGGTGCCCGCCATCAGGCTCGAACGTCGTTACAGGCATATCTCAACCACCGGCCGGATTCGGCCGCCGCCTACCTACAATATGCCGCCCTCTTGGCCGGCGACCAGGATTCAGTCAGCCGGGATGCAGCTAAAGCGGCCCGACGGGCCCTCGAAATCGGTTTGAGCAATCCCCAACAGGTGGCTTATGCGCGGGAAATTGTGGCCACCCATTATCTGGAGCGCGGCGACAGCCACGCGGCTGAAGAAGAACTTGACCAGGCTTTGAGTGTCGGAGCTGATATCCTTCAACCGGTCTTCAGGGCCGAGCTTCATGCTTTACGTAGCCGTTCTTACCGCAGGCAAGAAAAGTACTCGAAAGCGTATCAGGATATTCATACAGCCATCGACCTGGCCCGTTCGGCCGGAGACAACGCGGCGGAATCACGTTACACAGGTGAATTACAGGTCATCGAAAAGAATTCACGCAGCCATCACCGGCCTTTCCTCGATACGGATGGGCAAACGACCTACCTACCACCCGGTTCCGGGTGAGTTAAGTGAATCACGTGGCGGTTTCATTCGTTAGTCATGTTGTCCGATGCCGGGTCGAAATAGCCGACGAATGTCATATAAAAGTTAGGATTAATGACAGGTTACATCAACCACAACATCAGATATGCTACCTGGGCAACTTGGTGACTGGGGTTGCCGCTACAGGATATTCCTAAATTTGCCGGCCATCATGAATAAGGTTCGGTGGAGTAAGCGAGAGGTGATATGCGGGTTGAGTTAAAGGACATCCGCAAATATTTCGGGCAGGTGAAAGCCAATGACGGCATCAGCCTGACGCTTGAGCCGGGAAAGATCTATGCCCTTGTCGGGGAGAATGGTGCCGGCAAGAGTACCCTCATGAAAATCCTCTCTGGCTATCAACCTCCCACCAGTGGTGAAATTCTGCTCGACGGCCAACCGGTCGTTTTCCACTCTCCGGCCGATGCTCTGGCCAAAGGCGTCGGCATGCTCTACCAGGACCCACTGGATATGCCGCCATTTCGGGTAATTGACAATTATATGCTCGGCCGGGACAGTCAAATGCGCCTGGATTACAAATCAGCGCGGGCCGAGCTTGAGGGATTGGCCGGGCGATATGGTTTCGATCTGGATGTCAATGCGACGATCGATTCACTGTCGATGGGCGAGCGACAACAATTGGAACTGGTCCGGTTACTGGCTGGAGGCGCGGAGCTGCTCATTCTGGACGAGCCCACGACCGGGATCAGCGCTGAGCAAAAGGAGATTCTCTTCGATTCTATTCGCAAGCTGGCCCGTGAAGAAGGCAAAACGATTATTCTCGTCTCGCACAAACTTGAGGAAGTCCAAGACCTGTGCCTTTATGCCTATGTCTTGCGACGTGGCCAGTTAGTAGGCGACCAGGAACTGCCGTGTCTGAACGAACAGCTGGTGGAAATGATGTTCGGGCAGGTGCCCCAACGCAGCCTCCGGCCGGCTTTCGATGTCGGCCCTCCGGTTCTGGAACTCCAGGATATAACCATTGAAACTTACCAGTTGACCGTGCCAAACGTCGAATTATCCGTTCGTGCCGGTGAAATATTCGGTTTTGCCGGGCTGGAAGGCAGTGGTCAGCGACTGGTCATGCAGGCTTGTGCCGGATTGATCCATCCCAATCAGGGGCTCATCCAGCTGGACGATCAGGACATCACGCATTGGAGCTACCATCGCATGCAGGCCTATGGCGTTGGCTACGTTCCGGCCGGGCGGTTGGAGGAAGGCCTGGTGGCTGGACTGTCACTAACCGAACACTTGGTTCTGGCCCGACCAGAGAAACAGTTCTTCGTCGACTGGAAGGGCAACCAGGCGGAAATGGTCAGGCGAATCGATACCTACCAGATAGTGGGCCGGCCGGAGACCATGGCCGACGCTCTCTCCGGCGGTAACCAACAACGATTGCTTTTCGCTCTGCTCAACACCCCGCTCAAATTACTCTTATTGGAGCATCCAACTCGCGGACTCGATGTGCGCTCGGCCGATTACATCTGGCAGTTGCTTTACCAAAGGCGCGATGACGGCACGGCCATCCTCTTTATCTCGGCCGATCTGGATGAAATTATCGAACACAGCGATCGGATCGCCGTTTTTTCGGGGGGCAGGATGTCGCGCGTTTTGAACGCACTTGAGACGACGGCCGATGAACTCGGACACCTGATTGGGGGACAGGAATGAGCGAAACCGAGTCGAACCAGGTAAGACCGGCCCAGTCCCCTATCTGGCTTATCCGCCTATGGCCGATTGTTCCGATTTTGGGAGCACTGTTGTTTACCAGCGGGTTGCTCCTGATGTTTAATGCCGGGCCGCTCGAATCCTATAGTGCCATGTGGACCGGCGCGTTTGGTGACGCGAACAAGACATTCAGCGTTCTGGCCTTTTGGATCCCCCTGTTGCTGGCCTCATTGGGTTTGCTCATCACCTTCACGGCCGGTCTATGGAACATCGGTATCGAAGGGCAGATTATCCTGGGCGCCCTCTTTGCCACCTGGGTCGCGCTCAGCGTCGAGGCGCCGGCGATCATCCTCATCCCACTGGAATTGGCCGCTGCCATGATTGGTGGGGCACTTTGGGCGGGCATCGCCGCCGTGCTGAAAACACGCGGCAAGGTAAACGAAATCTTTGGTGGTCTGGCCCTGAACAACCTGGCGATTATTTTGACGAATTATCTAATTTCCGGACCCTGGCAACCAGCGGAGGGTGGGAGCTTTCGGGGCACATCCCCTTTTCAGGAAGCGGCCCTCCTGCCCCGCTATATGGACTCGCGGTTCAGCCCTCTCTCCTTGATGGTGGCTGTCACAGCTTTTTTCGTCGTCTTTTTTGTCTTGCGTGGCACCACATGGGGATTAAAACTGAAAGCCTTGGGGAAAAACCCTTTCTCATCTTTTTTGCTCGGCGTACGCAGCGAACGCGAAACCATCATGGCGATGTTGTTTTGCGGCGCGTTGGGCGGGCTGGCCGGGGCGGTACGTGTCCTCAGCTGGTTCGATAGTCTCCGTCAAAGCATTTCCGGCGGTATCGGCTTTCTGGCCTTGCTCATCGTCATGCTGGCCGCTTATCGCATTCTGTGGGTGCCACTCATCGCCCTGTTCTTTTCGGCCGTGCTCAACGGCAGCGTGACCCTGCAATTAAGAACGCAGTTACACTCATCCCTCGGAGGCATCCTGACCGGTGTCATGGTTCTCTTTGTCCTGCTCTTCGGTTCAGCCCGGCAGTTGGGAATCGGAAAATCAAAACAAGTTGTGCATGAAGGCGCACCGGAAGTGACTTATAGTCCGGTCGATACGATTGCGCCCGGTTCCGGGCCACATAAACCGGGAGGTGACTGATGAACGACAGTGAACTCGTTCGAATCCTCGCCTCCGTTATGCTCCAGGCCTCGCCGCTCATAATCGCCGTATGTGGCGAGATACTGACCGAACGCTCCGGCGTCGTCAATTTATCCCTTGATGGCTCGTTGCTGATGTCGGCTATGACCGGCTTCGTCATCGGCTTGCTGACCCAAAACCTGTGGCTGGGCTTTCTGGCCGCGGCGGCCGTCGGCGCACTTTTCGCCGGGATTGTCGCTTTCGGCAGTATTCGATTGGGGCAAAGCCAGGTCGCCATCGGCTTTGTTCTAGCCCTGTTGGGTGACGATCTGAGCCGCTTTCTGGGCCAGAACTATACTCGCACGCCCGGGGTCGCCGTCCCCCACCGGCCGATACCCGTTTTAGAAGACATTCCCTTTTTCGGCCCGATCCTGTTTAGCCAGGATATCGTCGTCTATTTTTCATTGGCTCTCGTCGGCGTGACCTGGTGGTGGCTCAATCGGACCCAGCCGGGGCTGAGGTTGCGCGGTTCGGGCGAGCGACCCGAAGCGGCCTTTGCCCGTGGTGTTCATGTCAATCGGGTTCGATATTTCTACACCATCCTAGGCGGATCACTGGTGGGTCTGGCCGGGGCGGCCTATTCATTGAACGTGAAAATTGGTTGGTCAGACGGCCACGTCCGCGGATTCGGCTGGATCGCGCTGGCCATTGTGATCTTCGGTGGTTGGTCCCCTATTCGCGGCGCGTTCGGCGCGCTGCTATTCGGGGCCACTAAAGCGCTGGCCACTTATCTCCAGCGCGCATTTCCGGGTGTCTCGGTCGTCGTCTTCAATGCCATTCCCTGGGTCCTGATGATCCTGGTCTTGCTGGCGGTCGGCAGTGACTATACTGAGCGATTCATCAACGTCATGCCGAAAAGATGGCAGAGACCCTTACGGCGCATCCTGCGCGTCTCGCCGCCAATGGCGTTGGGAACCACGTTCCATGAGAGATAGCGATGTTCGCTCTCTCTTCTCATAATAAGGGTGATCCATGATTGATTTTCTCGTCAAGCACCCACGACTTGGACGACTCTTTGACTTGTTGTTGCCCCTACTAGCGGTACTGGCGGCCCTTGGCGTCGGCGCGGTCATGCTCCAGTTGTTAGGAGCCAACCCCTTCCAGGCGTACAGCGCGATGGTCAGAGGAGCTTTCGGCAGCCAGAATGCCCTGGCTGATACTATCGTTCGAGCCACCCCGCTGTTGCTAGTTGGTCTCGGCATCTGTATCGCTTTTCGCGGCGGTGTCATCAACATCGGTGGTGAGGGCCAGCTGATCATTGGGGCACTTTTTGCGACAGCGCTGGGTTTGTGGTTTCCCGAAGCGCCGGTGCTCATCCTCGTCCCGGCAGCGATGGTGGCTGGTTTCTTGGGGGGCGCTATCTGGGGCGGTATTCCCGGTGTGTTGAAAGCTTATTACAACGTCAACGAAATTCTCAGCACTATCATGCTCAATATTATTGCCGTACAGGCCATGAACTACCTGTTGCGCGGACCGATGATCGATCCGGTGCAATTGGAGGCCGCCTCGCGTATTCCGCAAACAGCCCGGCTGGCGGCCGCGTTCGATCTGCCGCGGTTAGTTCCCACCCGTTTGCACGCTGGAGCGTTGCTGGCGGTCGTTCTGGCTTTTGTCGTCTACATTCTCCTGTGGCGAACGACAATCGGCTATCGAATTCGGGCGGTTGGTCTAAATCGTGACGCCTCACGCTATGCCGGTATTAACGTCAATCGCAATATCGTCCTGGCCCTGCTCTTGAGCGGTGCGTTTGCCGGGCTGGCTGGTGCAGTGCAGGTCTATGGGCTGCATCACCGGATGTTCACCGACGGGTCAGCTGCCGGATTCACCGGATCGGCCGGTTTCAACGGCATTGTAGCCGCCTTGTTCGGCCGATTGCACCCGCTGGGGACGATTCCGGCGTCGTTTATTTTTGGCGCGTTAATCGTCGGAGCCAATAGCCTCCAGCGCGCTATGCAAGTTCCCGCGGCCCTGGTAACGGCCCTGAACGGGCTGGTAGTCATTTTTGTGGTCAGTAGCGAAATCTTTAGCCGCCGGCTGGCGCGCCAGCGCCAGATCAAGGTAGAACCTTCTAGCAGTAGTCCCCCGCCTGAACCTGTGACCATAATTCCATCGGGGAGTGAGGTGATCGAATGATTAGCGATCTGTTTACCACAACAGTTCTCATCGGCGTCCTGACATCCGGCATTCGGCTGGCGACACCTTATCTATTCGCTTCTATCGGCGAAATGTTCGGCCAGCGAAGCGGCGTATTAAATCTGGGTGTCGACGGCATGATGCTTATGGGTGCTTTTTTCGCCTTCTATGTTACACGCCTGACGGGCAATCCATGGTACGGATTATTGGCGGCAATGATCGTCGGGGCCAGCATGGGCCTGGCGATGGCTGTGATCAGTGTGACCTTTCAGGCGGTTCAGGGCATCAGCGGAATCGGGGTATACCTATTCGGTCTGGGAATGAGCGATCTATTGTTCCAGAAATGGATCGGGAGTGTCGAAACCATTCAGGGTTTCCAACCAATCAATATCCCAATCCTGAGCCAGATTCCATACATCGGCCCGATATTCTTCCAGCAGAGCCTTATGGTCTACTTGGCCTACGCCCTGGTGCCCATCGCCTGGTTTGTGCTTTATCGCACGACGATGGGCCTGAAGATTCGGGCGGTGGGCGAAAACCCGGCCGCGGCCGACTCCCTAGGCGTCAGTGTTACGCGCACCCGCTATGCGACGGTCATCCTGGGCGGCACGCTGGCCGGGGTAGCCGGAGCATCGATGTCTATCGCCCTCTTGAATGTGTTCCAACAAAACCTGACCAACGGCATCGGCTTTATCGCTGTGGCTCTGGTTTACTTCGGCGGTTGGCGGCCTTACGGAATCCTGTTCGGCGCGCTGCTTTTCAGCATGGTCAACGCCCTCCAGGTCTGGATGCAGGTGCTGGGCATCGGCATTCCCTCCGACATCGCAATTATGCTGCCTTACATTCTGACGATTGTCGTTCTGGTCTTTTCAGCCGGGCGCGTGCGTGCGCCATCGGCCCTGACCAAACCTTATGAACGGGGTGCTTGAGACTGCACCATGAAAAAATTTGAGGAGGTGATGTTTTTAGACACGATCAAAAGGGACACGATAAAGCAACCTCTGAACCAATTGGATGGAAAGGGATTCGCACCTTACGCGAGAGACCATTTCCAAGTGTAACTAATTTAGTCCGATGAGAAGAGACTCTAAATGATCAAGTATTCTTCAAAGGAGAGGAAGAACATGAAACGAATGATATTGTTGGTCGGATTCCTGGTCCTGGCGCTGGCCTTGGTGGCCTGCGGAGGCGGAACGACGACCCAACCGACAATTGTACCGGAAGTTGAGCAGCCGGTCGTGACCGATGAAGAGCCTGCGCCGGAACCGGTCGAATCAACCGAACCGTTCCGGGTCGCCGTCGTGATGCCCAGCGCGATCAATGACCTGGCGTTCAGCCAGTCCATTTATAACGCGCTGACAGCCATCCGCGACGAAATGGGTGAGGATAATTTCCAGTTCGATTACTCGGATAACCTGTTCGTCGTCGACGATGCGGCCACGGCCATTCGCGATTACGCCAGCCAAGGCTATGACCTGGTGATCGCTCACGGTTCGCAGTACGGTAGCTCGCTGCAGGAAATCGCGCCTGACTTCCCCGACACCAGCTTTGCCTGGGGAACAACGGCCGATACCTTCGGCATAGCTAACATCTACGCCTATGAGGCGGCCTCCAATGAGGGCGGTTATGTCAACGGCGTCCTGGCGGCCAATATGTCCGAGAGCGGCATTCTGGGTGTGGTGGGTCCGATTGAAACCGGCGACGCCAAATTGTATGTCGACGGCTTTGTCGCCGGCGCCGAGGCAGCCAATCCAGATGTCCAAGCGAACGTCATCTATACAGGCTCCTTCAGCGATGTCGCTCTTGCCTCGGAGACAGCCAACACGCTCATCAGCGCTGGCGCGGACGGTATGTCGGGTACAGCGCAGATGGTCGTAGGCGCGATCCAGGTTGCGCAAGAAAATGATGTGGCCTGGTTTGGAACCCAATCCAGCCAAACCTCGCTGGCCCCTGAGGTCGTCGTGGCCAACCAGATCTATGACTGGACGGTCGTGCTAGACGACATCATCGCCAATGTTAAAAACGGCGTGTTAGGCGGTGAATCCTATGTGATCACTCTGGCCAACGGCGGGTTGTTCATGGAATACAACCCAGATTACGATATCCCGGCTGATGCCAAAGCAGCCGCGGATGCCTCGGCTGCGGCCATTGCCGCCGGCACGCTGGATGTTTTCGGTGGCGGTCCGGCTCCGGCACCTGGTGACAGCGAAGGTGCGGCCCCGGCTGGCCCGTTGACGTTCGGCATGGTTCTGGTTGGCCCGCGCAACGACCGTGGCTGGAGCCAGGCTCACTACGAAGGCGGCCAATTTGTGGAAGCCAACCTGCCCGGATCAACTATGATCGCCTTTGAATCCCTCAACCCCGGCGACAAGCCGGAAGCGACCCTGGAAGGCGTGGTCGATGACATGGTCGCCGACGGCGCGACCCTCATCTTCACCACTTCGGATGAGTTCGAGGAGGATACGCTAGGGGTTGCCCAGAAATACCCGGACGTCACCTTCATTAACATATCCGGTGATGACGCCTGGATCGGTGAAGCACCGCCGAACCTGGGCAACCTGATGGGCCGGATGGAAGACATGAAGGCTATCGCCGGGTGCGCCGCTGCGCTGGCAACCGAAACCGGTCAGATTGGCTATCTGGGACCGTTAATCAACTTTGAGACGCGTCGCCTGACAGCCGCAGCTTATGAAGGCGCGCGCTACTGCTACGAAAATTACCGTGGAATGGATCCAGATGATCTCGAGTTCACCGTGACCTGGATTGGTTTCTGGTTCAACATTCCCGGCGTCACACTGGACCCAACCGAAGTGGTGACTAACTTCATCGATACGGGCATGGATGTGGTGTTAAGCGGCATTGACACGACCGAGGCCATCGATATCGCCGGCCAACGCGCGGCTCGCGGCGATACCGTTTGGGCCATTCCTTATGATTATGAAGGCGCTTGCGATGCCGCCCCGGACATTTGCCTGGGCGTGCCGTTTTTCCATTGGGGTCCTTCCTATCTGGAAACCGCACAAGCAGTCGAAAATGGTACCTGGGAACAATCCTGGCAATGGCTGTCACCCAATTGGGATAACCTTTTGGATGCCGACACCAGCCATGTCGGCTGGATCGACGGCGACGGTTTGACAGACGAATGGAAAGCGCAGCTCGATGAATTCATCGCCGGGCTGGCGTCGGGTGACATCAATGTCTGGACCGGACCGATCTTCCTGCAGGACGGTACCGAATATGTCGCCGAGGGTGAAGTCGCCACCGACGAGCAAATCTGGTACTTGCCGCAACTATTACAAGGCATGACCGGACCGAGCAACTAACCGAAACGTTTAAGTAGCGACCTGTCAGGTCCTCCCGGACCTGACAGGTCTGTGGATTGAGTGATGTATGTCAGATAATCTGCTGCCTTCGGGATCACCTCGAATTGACAAGATGGAGATGCGTGGCATCACCAAGCGTTTTCCCGGTGTATTGGCCAATGATCGAATTCAGTTCGATGTCCACTCCGGTGAGGTTCATGCGTTACTGGGCGAAAACGGCGCGGGCAAGAGTACCCTCATGAAGGTACTTTATGGTCTCTACCAGCCGGAAGAGGGTCAAATTCTCTTAAATGATAAAGTTGCTCCAATTCATTCCCCGGCCGACGCCATTCGGTTGGGAATCGGCATGATCCATCAACACTTCATGTTGGTGCCAACTCTGACCGTGACGGAAAATGTGGCCCTTGGCTTGAAATCTTCGCGAGGTGTACGAACCGATCTGGATCGAGTCACCGCCCGGATCAAGGAACTGGCGTCTCTCTACGGCTTACAGGTCGATACCGAATCCTATGTGTGGCAATTATCTGTGGGGCAGCAGCAACGGGTCGAGATTATCAAGGCGCTCTATCGTGGGGCAGCGCTCCTAATATTGGATGAGCCAACTGCTGTACTGACCCCCCAGGAAGTGGATGAGTTTTTCGTGACCTTGCAACAAATGAAGCGAGATGGCCACGCCCTGATCTTCATCTCTCACAAGCTACACGAAGTGCTCCACATCAGCGACCGCGTAACCGTCCTGCGTGATGGCCGGACAATCGGTACGCAGCCGACCAAAGGCACCACTAAGAAACAACTGGCCGAGATGATGGTTGGTCGCCAACTGGGCACGCAGCCTCACAAGGCTATTGTCGAGGAAGGTGAGATTCGTTTGCAAGTGCACAACGTTTCAGCGTTGAGCGACCGCGAACGCCCGGCCTTGCGCGATGTGTCACTTCAGGTGCGGGCAGGAGAAATCGTGGGCCTGGCCGGTGTGTCCGGAAACGGGCAACGAGAGATCGCCGAGGTGATCGCCGGCATGCGCCCGGCCACTAGCGGAAAAGTCGATTTATGCGGCCAATCCCTGACCGGTAAGTCGCCGCGCCAAATTATGGAGTTAGGTCTATCATATATCCCGGAAGAACGGATGCGCGACGGGATGATTCGGGATTTCACTGTCGCTGAAAACCTCATTTTACGGGAGTTTGACCAGAAACCCTACTCACGAAACGGTTTTCTGAATAATGGCACGATTCAAAACGCCTCCCGCGCCCTGGTGAAAACCTTCAGCGTCAAGACGCCTTCATTGGAGACGCCGGTGAAGAATTTGTCGGGAGGGAACATTCAGAAACTCATCCTGGCCCGCGAATTGTCGCGCAAACCGCAGGTAGTTGTAGCGGCCCAACCGACCCGCGGCCTTGACATCGGCGCGATGGAGTATGTTCACTCAGTATTGCTGGAACAACGGGAACTCGGCCTGGCTACCTTGTTGATATCTGAAGACCTGGATGAGATTTTGGCTCTCTCAGACCGGATTCTGGTCATCTTCGAAGGCCGGATCATGGGCGATATAGCCCGTGCCGAGGCCACAGCCGAAAAACTAGGTCTGTTGATGGCCGGTGTAGAGCAAGTGGCCTGAATAAAACTAGGTTTGCCGTTTGGTGGCGCGGTTTCTTCGCCACAGCCAGAGAACCAGAAGCCCAACGGCGGCCAATAGCAACCCCTTGACGGCTCGCTTTTCGCGAGCACCCGCGTCGACCGGTTCAGTGGCGGCGATCCATTCAAAGGTTTCCATCATGCCGGACTGCAAAGGTCGCGGCCGCCAGGTCAATTCAGCCCGCGCCTTATCAGATCGCCCCGTGTAGGTGACGCCCAGTAAGCTAACGAGCGCTTCGCTGAAAACCGAGGGTAAGGACAGCGTTGATTGAACGCGCCCGGCAACCGGCGCCACCCCGCGAGCCAAACGAGCGGGGATTCGGACAACGGGAGACGACTTGCCCGTTAATTGCGACCAGAATTCCACCATTTCCCCCAAAGGCACAGATGGGCCGGCCAGGATGTAACTTTCGCCGAGCCGCCCTTTCTCAGCCGCCAACAAATGACCTTCAGCGATATCACCGACATGAGCCCAGGTTATTACGGTCTCTGCGCCAGGTAGCGCGGGTAACATACCTCGATAGAAGAGACGCATCATCTGAGCCAACCAACTGTTATCCCCCGGACCATAAACCTGGCCGGGCATGACGATGATGATAGGTGCGCCTTGCTCGATGAGGGGGATGGCTACCTCATAATGGGCCTTCCACTTGGTACGGTCGTATTCCGACGGAAAAGGGCCTTCCGTGTAATAAGATTCGTCGGGCAACTCTCCGCGAGTATCGCCAAACACCGCCAACGAACTCGTGTAAATTATCTTGGGAACTTCCAGTTCATAGGCCAATTCCAATACATTCCGTGTTCCGCCGACGTTGATCGTCTCAGCCTGGGCCAGTGCGCCGGGTGTGAAGTCGTAGATACCGGCGATATGAAAGACAATGTCGCTGTCTTGCATACTCTCGCGCATGGATTCCCGATCATTAATATCCCCCGGCACGGGGATTGCTCCCAGGCGGCTCACGACACCGGCACCGTGGTCAGACCGGGCCAAGGCGTAAACCTGATAGCCACGCTGACCCAGAAGACGTACTACATCGCGGCCAATAAATCCTGTCCCACCAGTGACGAAGGCTTTCATAAACAGGTCCTTTGAGGCGCAGAAACGCCTGAATTGCAGATATTTCTTACCTTAAAGATAGCCCCCGAATTTCCCAGCGTCAAGCCTCAAGCTACAGTCGAAGAAGCGTCTGGTAATGATCTCACAATCGAAGTACCATTGGCATTCGATTTGAAGACATTAAATTTGTAAGGGTTCCCCTTTATAATTGTTAACATGTGCGATTCGTTATCGATTTCTGCAGGGATGGCTTTTTTCAGGCCCGGATGAAAATCTTTAGTTAGCCCCCAATCGCCCGCAATCACACGAGACTGCATGAAAAACGTAGTATCAGAAACAGTTCAGCGTGGTATGTCTCGCCTCACCCGTCGCGTGACCATCATGCTGCTCGTAGTGATACTGTTTCAAGTTGCCCTCCTGATCTTCTTTTTGTCCTATTTAGGGATAGAGGCCGCCGGGACGTGGCTGGCGGAATGGTTTTTGGCCACGCTGGTTATCCTGTTATTGGGGATAACAATTTTATTTCTGCTGGGTCAAGAACGCCGGAACATGGAGCGCGAAATCTCCCAGGTCGTTAATCAGGAGCTACGTGAACTACGCCTGGCCAATGATCGCGCTCGCTCATTGCAAGCGATGGCCTCAACGCTCAGTGCTACGCTCAGCTTTGAGCGGGTAGTGGAGCAATCACTCGATGTGTGCAGCCTGGCATTGGAAGAAATGGGCATCCCGCGCGAATCACTGGTAGGCGCAGTATTCTTGTACGATGAAGGCCAATTGTATCCCCTCGCCCGCCGGCGATTCCTGGGGGTAGACAGCCAACAAGTCATAGCCGGAAAATTAGGCGTGGTGGGTGCTGCGTTAAGTCAGGCGGAACCGGTCGTCACTAATAATCCGCCGGATGACCCGGAACTCAAGGTGTATGAGGCCTTCAGAGAATGTTTGACGGCCGTCTGTTTGCCGTTGCGAGCCGGATTCCAACTCTTCGGAGCAATGGTGATTGGCACGGACACGGCCGTCCAGTTCGACAGAAGTCACATCGATCTCTTCCGGGCGGTGGGTGATCAGGCGGTTATCGCTCTACAAAATGCCCAACTCTATCAACGTTTGGAGGCGGAGAAACAACGACTCATCGAAGCCGACGAAGAAGCGCGCAAGGAATTGGCGCGCGATCTCCATGACGGCCCCACCCAGAGCGTTGCTGTTATTGCTATGCGCTTGGGCTATGTGCGAACGACGATCGATCAAGACCCGCAACAAGCCAAGGAAGAGTTGCTGAAAGTTGAAGCGCTGGCCAAAAAGACATCGGCCGAAATTCGCAGCATGTTGTTCGCCCTCCGGCCTCTAGTTTTGGAAACGCAAGGATTGGGAGCGGCTATCGACGCGCTCTTGCGTCGTTATGCCGAGTCGGACGGCATCGAAATGCGTCTCATCGGCGCGGAGTTCAGCGCTATGTTGAGCAAGCGTGCCCAACTGGTCGCATTTTCCATCATCGAGGAAGCTCTCAACAACGCCCGTAAATATGCCCACGCTTCTCTTGTCGAAGTAAGATTTTGGTGCTCGGATGGTCTGTTCGTGGCCAGCGTACATGATGATGGCGTGGGGTTCGACACGTACGATATATATCGCGACTATAGCACCCGGGGAAGTTTGGGCATGGTCAACATGCGTGAACGTGCCGAACGTATCGACGGCTCGATCAGCGTTGAATCGTCTCCAGATGCCGGCACGACTGTGACACTGGTGATTCCGCTGGACGTAAGCAGTCCACCTAATGATGATGGCGAAGAGGAGGGGGAAATAGTCGAGACCGGGAAACAGAAAAAGACGGCGAGTCTCCCCGAATTGGTAGATATTAACGGACAGAGGACTGAGCCAGTGGCGAAAATTCCGTCCGCTTAGTGTTTCCTTCGTAGCAGATGAATGCCACTTCTGATATATTTTAATTTTAGACAACTCGCCAATCGTATAGTGTTCGATGCAATGGGCCTGAATCCAACTATCGCATGTCCCTTCTAGAACAGATTATCGAGCTACTTAGCCGCCCACCGGGAAGCGTCATCTACCATATCCTGACTCTCTTCGCGCTTCAGGTGGTATTGGCGCTGGCAATCACCCGGCTCCAGCGCGATCCTAACGACGAGGCGGCCCGGCGAATGACCATTGCCGCCGGCGGTATTCTCATTGCCCGGCTGATTCTGCTCTTTGTCGGTTTGGTCGTTGCCCAGGACGCGACTCGCGCCCGGGAGATCTTGCCGCCACTGGAACAGGCTATAGACACAGTAACTGTTATCCTATTGGTATGGGGATTAGTCACTTTTGCCTACGATCGGCCCCGTCTGGCTGACGGTGTGTTGCTGGTCAGTCTGATCTTTGTGGTCGTGTTGTTCCTTTTTTTCCTGCAGGAATGGCAGAGTCGGGCGATTGATATCACGGCCGCCTACATCGCCACGGTCCAAGCCTATTTCTGGGGCGTCTTGCAGTTGGCGGTTCTGCTAGTCGGCACCGTCTCGCTTTTCATCGATCGCAGCAGCCGGCTAACGCTCAAACCATTCATCGTGAGTATCGTCCTCGTTGCCCACGTCACCCACTTTTTTAATTATCCGGAACCATTGCCTTCTGGAACCGACGTAGCTTATTGGTTACGCCTGGGTTATCTGATCGCCTTTCCATTGTGGGCGGTCTTGGCTTACCGGGACAGCATGCGCGATATGATGACCATGGACGAAGCCGAACAAGCCCAATCGGAGCAATTGGCAAATAATCTGCGGTTATCAACAGCTGTTATCAGCGCTCGGTTTCCGCAAATAAGACTGGAAGAATCATTGGACATGATCGCCGGTTTGCTGGAAACGCAATTTGCGACGATCGGGCTGATCGACGAGAAAAATCCGGAGCGAATCGTCTTCGCCAGCTCGCGGCCTTCCGTTGCCCGAGACTCGACACACGGCTGGCAAATTAACATGAATGACCATACTGCGTTCAGGTTGGCTTATGAACAGCAACGCGGGATCGATTTGCTGCCCCGCGGTGTGGGGGCGCGGCAGGTGTATGAATTATCGCAGCAATTCAATGTTGGTCCGTTCGGCCCGGTCATCATCGAACCGCTTGTCATTGATAACCACTGCCAGGGATTTATGGTTCTGGCGGCGGCGCCATCCGTTCAAAGTTGGTCTGATCGTGATCGGGCCATCATTCCCGAGCTGAGCGGCTTTGTGAGCCAGGCTTTGATCAATAGCCGCCGCATGGAATCTGAGACGCCCTACCGTGCAACGACGCCGGCGCCGGCCCGTCCAGCCGATCGAGACCCGGAGAAAGAGCGGCTGATCATCGAGTTGGCCGAAGCCAGACGCCAGATGGCCGCGGCCGAGACGCGAGCCAGACAAGCTGAGGCCGCCGCCGTCTACATGCAGCAGCGCGTCCCCGGCCAACCGACGACAGCCCGGCCGCAAGTCGCTCAGGCTGCGGTGAATGAAGTCGTCGAAAGCGCCCTGGAGGCCATTCTGCCTGTGGTGCGGGACAACAATCTCAAGCTTGACCTGAACCTGAATCCGGATTTACCGTTGGTGGCTGTCAAAGAGGCTGTGCTGAAACAATTGATTGTCAGCCTTCTGGAAAACGCTTGCCGGGCATCGACTGAAGGCGGTCGAGTTGCCGTGCGGGCCGAACTACTTCCGACCAACGGTGCTAAAAATCGCGCCAGGACCATCAGGATGGCGTTCTCTGATTCTGGACCTGGGATTCAGCCCGACGATCAGTCCCACGTATTTGATACTCAATATTATCTACAAGGGGGATCACCTGTTGCCGGATTGGGTGATAAAAGCGCTAATTTGGCCGTGGTTCAAAAGCTGGCCCAGGCCAGTGGCGGTGACATTGGCTTCGAGAGCATTCCAGGCGAAGGGACAACTTTCACCTTACAGCTACCCGTTGCCGAAGTACGGCCCTGGTCAGTTCTTAAGCGCAAATCGAACACCGGACCGGTTGCCGGCGAACCTCAAAAGAAGGGTGAGCCAGAAGCCAAGCCCGTTGTGGCTGTAACGCAAGAAACAGCGGTCGAGCCTGAACAATAGCGGGGACAAATCGTTAAATGAACCGCGAAAGTCGACGGAAAAATTGGCAATTGAATGTGATCCTGACGGCCGGGGTGATGGCAACGGTACTGGCCGGTTTGATACTGGCGCAGCTCGATGCGTTGCAATCACGCATGCCGGAAGAGCGTGACGGGCTTCCGATTGTCAACATACAAGCGACCGCTGTCGCTGTCGGTCAAGTAATTCCACTCTTAATCCTGCCTGAGCTGGACGATCCGGAACCGGAGACACTGCCGGTTGTCGCCGTCCCGGATGATCAAAACCCGCGACCCGACATCATTACCGGGGTCAGCCAGGAAGGTGTTATCTTTACTGTTTGTGGCGAAGTGCCGGAAGGTTGGCTGCTCTATAACATACAACCGGGAGACACCCTGGCTTCTTTAGCCGCTGCCGTTCAATCCACAGAGGCTGAGTTGGCTGAGGCCAACTGCCTGACCGAGCCGGCACTAACGGCCGGCATGCAAATTCTTGTGCCGCGCGAACCGGCTGCTGCAGTCTGCGGGCCACCACAATGGTGGGTTCGTTACCAGGTGCAGCGCGGCGACACATTGGGCGGGCTGGCCCAGGCGCGGAGAACCACCGTTGATGAGATATTACGTGCCAATTGCCGCGATTCCCTTGACTTGCTGGCCGGCCAATTTATTTTTCTGCCGCCCGGCTCCGGCCCCGGAGTGGCCCCTTCTGTTCTACAACCTTCTCTGACGCCACTCTCAACTGTGACCTCCTCTGAATCTTTGCCCACAGGTGTGGCCACAGCAACGGCGACAAACGTTCCCGCGCCGACCACCCAACCGATCGTCCAGCCTACATTTGTTGTTCCCAGCCCGATTCGGCCGTCGGCTACACCGCCATTCCCGGCAACCCAGGTGCCGCCAACCAACACACCGCCGCCGCCGCCAACCCAAACACCGGTTCCGCCACCGACCAATACACCAGTTCCGCCGCCAACCAGTACGCCGGTTCCGCCACCGACCAATACACCAGTTCCGCCGCCGACCAATACGCCACCACCACCGCCAACGAATACACCAGTTCCGCCGCCGACCGATACGCCACCAACCGACACGCCCGTGCCTTCCCCCACGGATACGCCTCCGACTGAACCCGCGCCAACGGAATCAGCTCCGGAGCCGTAGGCGATTGACAGCCTCCGCAACTTGGAGATGAAGGGCTGTGTGTTATAATCCTCAATCGGCCTTGAGCCGCCGGACGACACCGGAAAACCTCACCGGTAAACAGAAATCTGCCGGCAGCCATGTCAACCGGGCGATGCCCTACAGGCTCAAAGCATACGGAATAACTCAGAATGGGTGATATAGAAGAGCTGCGGCAGTCGATCCTGGCCCGAGTTGCCGAGTATTATAAGAAAGTCCACCACAACCCACCCTTTGAGCCGGGACAATCCACCGTTCAATACGCCGGTCGGGTCTTTGACGCGACGGAAATGCAAAACATGGTTAGCGCCGTGCTGGATTTCTGGCTCACGGCGGGGCCTTATGCCCAGGAGTTCGAGCGAAAATTGGGCAAATTCCTCGGCGTGCGAGAAATTATTCCGGTCAATTCCGGATCATCGGCCAACCTGGTGGCCGTCACGACATTGTGCTCCCGGCAATTGCCCGAAGGATTGCGCCCTGGTGACGAGGTCATCGTCCCGGCGGTCAGCTTCCCGACCACGGTGAACCCCGTCATCCAAAATGGTTTGACGCCGGTTTTCATCGATAGTTGCCTCGGGGATTTCAATCTGAATGTCGATCAATTAGAAGAAGCTGTTTCGCCTCGCACGCGCGGTCTTTTCTTTGCCCACACTCTGGGCAACCCGGCCAACATGGACGCAATTATGGCCTTCGTCAAACGTCATGATCTCTTCCTGCTGGAGGACACCTGTGACGCGCTGGGATCTTATTGGGACGGGCAACGCCTGGGGACCTTTGGCGAAATGGCGACAATTAGCTTTTACCCGGCCCACCATATCACGATGGGCGAAGGAGGTGCGGTTTTCACCAACCGGCCAAAATTAGCCAAAATCGCCCGGGCTATTCGCGACTGGGGACGAGATTGTTACTGCGGATATGATAATCCGGTTAACGGCAAGTGTGGTTTGCGATTTGAGCGAGAAGTGCCCGGCATCCCTGGCTACTACGATCACCGTTATTTCTATTCCGAGATCGGCTACAATTTGAAATTAACCGACCCGCAAGCGGCGATGGGCTTGGCCCAGCTGGAGAAACTGCCTGAGTTTATCCGGCGGCGAAAAGAAAATTTTACCTATCTATATGAAGGGTTGCGACCGTATGAAGAGTACCTGATGCTACCGACCTGGCACCTGAAAGCCGACCCTTCCTGGTTCGCCCTACCCTTGCTGGTTCGACCGGATGCGCCGTTTATGCGCCATGAATTGACGCGCTTCCTGGAAATGCATCGCGTCCAGACCCGCCTCATCTTCGCCGGCAACATCTTGCGCCAACCAGCTTATGAACACATCACCCATCGCGCTGTCGATGACTTGTCGGGATCAGATCAGATCATGCGCGGTGGATTTTTTGTTGGTGTCTATCCGGGATTGGACAAACCGCGGCTGGATTATATGCTCGATATTTTCGGCCGTTTCTTCAACCAATTGTAAGGGGAAGTTCACGGCTCGAACCACTATTCAGGTGGTTGGGTCGGTATGGTGAGTAAGGGTATGCAAAGTCTTTCCGTAATTATTTGCTGCTACAATGAGCGGGCCACGATTCGCGATGTGATTGATCGGACACAGGCTGTGGACCTGGGTCCCGGTTGGTCGCGTGAGATCATTGTCGTCGATAATTACTCAACCGACGGCACGCGCGAAATTTTACAGCAAATTGATGACCCGGAGATTAGGACCATCTTTCACGAGCGGAATATGGGGAAGGGAATGTCCATCCGTACCGGAATTGACGCGATGAATGGAGATTATATGATCATTCAGGACGCAGATGCCGAGTACGATCCGGCCGAACATCCTCGCTTCTGTCGCAAGGCGGATGAAACCGGTGCAGCGGCTATCTTTGGCTCCCGTGTACTGGGTGGCCAAGTAAGATATAAGTACGCTCATGCCTACCTGGGTGTTCGCGTTTTGACGACAATCACCAATCTTCTGTTCGGCGGCCGGCTGACCGATGTGGCGACCGCTACCAAGATGGTGCGCGCCGATGTGGTTAAGTCGCTCAATCTAACCACAACCGACTTCAATCTGGATTTCGAATTGCCGAATAAGATCCTGCTATCCGGACATGAGATCATCGAGATTCCGATCAGCTATAATCCTAGAACATATGAAGAGGGCAAAAAGATAAAGACCCGGGATGGTTTGCGCGCACTAATGACCATGCTACGCGACCGGCTGGGTCTAACCCCGGTGTTGAAATCTGATGTGCCGGCGGCCAGTGAGGTCGCTCGCGACTCGCTGTAAGGTTGATTGTAATCGATGGGTCCTATATTTCTTTGGTGCGCGATGGCGCAACACTCGTCCTGTGGCGAGCCTGCGATTACAAGTGCCCATTTTATTGATAATCGATCGTCTATAGTTGACAACCTTCGTCCTGCAGGGAAATTTCCCGGCGGCGACGCGCCTGACACCTGTCAGACGGTAACAGGCGGCTCTAGTTAGCCTGAGAGAACTGTTCAGCAATGAGAGAAGAGAGATTCTGCATACATGAAAATCGTTATCACCGGTTCAATCGCGTTCGATTACTTGATGTCGTTTCCCGGCCGGTTTCAGGACGCGTTTATGGCCGACAAGTTAGAGAAGATCAGCCTTAGTTTCCTCGTAGACTCACTCAAACGCCAGCGCGGGGGAACCGCACCCAATATCGCCTACACGATGGCACTGTTGGGTGACCGGCCGACCATCATGGCTACGGCCGGGCAGGATTTCACCGAATACCGCGCCTGGTTGGACGAGCAAGGCGTCGATACATCGGCTATTATTGAAATCGACGGCGAATTTTGCGCCTCTTTCTTTGTAAATACTGACCAGGACCACAATCAGATCGCCAGCTTCTACACCGGAGCCATGGCCTATGCCGGCCAATTGACTTTTGCCGAATATGCTCCTGACGCTGATCTGGCAATTATTACGCCCAATGAACCCGTCGGTATGAGAGGCTATGCAATTGAGTGTAAGCTGTTGGGTATCCCTTACATTTATGATCCCAGCCAGCAAGCGGCGCGGGTAAGCGGCGAGGATCTATGCGAGGGGCTGGACGGTTGCGCGCTGCTTTCAATGAACGAATATGAATATCACCTGATTCAGGAAAAAACGGGGCTGAATGAGGAGGCTATCCTGGAGCGCGCCGGTGGTCTGATCATTACGATGGGCGCCTCAGGATCGCGACTGGTCGTCAATGGCCGCGAAGAATGGATCCCCCCTGCGAAACCGCACCTGATTATGGAGCCGACCGGAGCTGGAGATGCCTATCGGGCCGGTTTGTTGCGGGGTATGCAGTTGAACTTGCCCTGGTCAATCGCCGGTCGAATGGGAGCCTTGGCAGCGGCGTACGTACTAGAACAAAATGGTCCTCAAAATCATTTTTTCACACCTCAGGAGTTTGTCACTCGCTATCGGGAGCAATTCGATGATGACGGCGCTCTTGATGTGTTGCTTCTACCGGATAACAACCCGGTGCTCGTGGCCTCTTCAAGCTAGGAGAGCTACGCGTTAACTGACTACTTATTAATTCACAATGAATTTGATAATGTCGCAAAATTCACGATAAAACACCTTTGAAAATAAGCGAAACGGGTATTATCTGTGGATGCTTTCACAATAAGGAGATAGG
>JAWOHK010000269.1:0-5492 GCA_046485205.1 Chloroflexota bacterium
ACTGATTTGAAGGTTCAAACAGGCAGCCCCTGTTTTCCACAAGAATTCCAATTAACTTCTTTATAGGAGGTATCAGCGATGCAAGAACGCAAGTTTAAGGTTACGTACTCGACACTGGCCAGCCCCGACCCCAAGCTTCATCAACTATTTGACGAGGCGGTCGAAGATGTTCGCGCCAACCTGGGGCAAACATATCCGATGTTCATCAATGGTGAGGAGCGTCACACCGATCAAACGTTTGCCAAAACCAGCCCAACCGATACAAGCCTGGTGATGGGCTATTTTCAAAAAGGTACCGAGCAGGATGCTAATGATGCCATAGCGGCTGCCAAAGCCGCATTTCCCGGCTGGCGGGATACTCCCTGGCAAGAAAGGGTGGCAATTCTGCGCCAGGCAGCCGATCTAATTAGCGACCGCCTCTTCAAAATGGGCGCTATCATGAGCCTGGAAGTGGGTAAAAATCGTTTGGAAGCTTTAGGAGATGTCGAAGAGACAGCCGATCTCATCCGTTATAACTGCGATGCTATGAAGGCGAATGATGGATTTGCTCGCCCCCTGAAATCAGAAAGTGACAAGCATCACAACCGTAGTGTCTTGAAGCCCTACGGCGTCTGGGTTGTCATCTCACCTTTCAATTTTCCCGGTGCATTAGCCGGCGGTCCGAGTAGCGCGGCTATGGTCGCGGGGAATACAGTGGTATTTAAACCGGCTACTGACACACCATTTACCGGATGGCTTTTAACGGAAGCTTTTCGAGACGCCGGCGTGCCCGCAGGTGTTTTCAACTTCGTAACCGGCGGCGGCCGAACGGTCGGACAGACTCTGGTTGACCATCCCGATGTCGCCGGTATCACCTTCACCGGCAGCTATGATGTCGGCATGGGAATCATCCGGACGTTTGGCACCGGCAAGTATCCCCGGCCGTGCGTCGCTGAAATGGGCGGCAAGAACCCGGTCATCGTCACCGACAAAGCTGATTTAGATAAAGCTGCGTTAGGCTGTATGCGTTCCGCATTCGGCTTGCAAGGCCAGAAGTGTTCGGCTCTGTCGCGGATTTACGTTCACAAAGATGTCAAGAATGAATTTATGGAGAAGCTTTTGGAATTAACGAGCAGGATCAATGTTGGTGATCCAACGGATCAGAATAACTGGATGGGACCTGTCGCCAATAAGAGCGCCTTCGAAGATTACCAACGATTCGTCGACGATCTTGCCGAACATGGCGATATCGTTTATGGCGGCAAAACACTCGATTCGAACGGCTTTTACGTAGCTCCGACCATTGCCGATAATGTGCCTGAAGATCATCCTCTATGGAAACAAGAAATGTTTCTGCCGATCGTAATGGTTGAGGCTTTCGAAGATTTAGACAAAGCCATGGAGAAAGCCAACGATGTCGAATATGGGCTGACGGCCGGTTTCTTCAGCGAGGACGAAGATGAGATAGATTGGTTTCTCGACAACATCGAGGCCGGAGTTATCTATGTTAATCGGGCCAGTGGCGCGACCACCGGAGCTTGGCCGGGATATCAGTCATTCGGCGGTTGGAAGGGTAGTGGATCAACCGGCAAAGCGGCCGGCAGCTTCTATTACGTGCAGCAATACATGAAAGAACAAAGCCAAACCGTCGTCGAATAAATGTGCCGCTAATCGCGGGCGGCTGTCCGGACAGCCGCCCGCTCCAATCTCTCAATTACATCCCATCACTGTTTCCAATGACAACCATAGATAAAACCTGTACCATGCGCGAAGCGGTGAGTCGATTCGTTCCCGATGACTGCACAGTGGCCATCGAGGGATTCACCGCGTTTATATGCTTTGCCGCCGCACATGAAATTATCCGCCAACGCAAACAGAATCTGACCCTCTGCCGGCTGACGCCTGATCTCGTATACGATCAGATGATCGCTGCCGGCGTTGCCAAGAAATTGATTTTCAGCTATCTCGGCAATCCCGGCGTAGGCAGTTTGCACTGTATCCGTCGCGCGGTTGAACATGGGATCCCCCGGCCGCTCGAAATCGAGGAATACTCGCATTTCGGAATGGTCGGTCGCTATCTGGCCGGCGCGTCGAATTTGCCCTTTTTCCCGCTTAGAAGCTATGTGGGCAGCGATATGGCTCAAGCCAACGAGTTGATCCGGTTTGTCGATAGTCCTTATGGCGATGGTCCGATCGCTGTGGTTCCACCGCTTCGTCCTGATGTCACTTTCCTTCACGCGCAAAGGGCAGATGTTCACGGAAATACACATTTGTGGGGGTTGCTAGGCACGCAGAAAGAGGTGGCTTTCGCGTCTCAAAAAGTTGTGGTCGTGGTCGAAGAAATTGTCGACGAAGAGGTAATCCGACGCGATCCCAATCGGACCCTCATACCGGGTTTTATTGTCGATGCTGTTGTTCACGAACCTTATGGCGCACATCCCAGCTACGTCCAAGGCTTATATGACCGTGATAACGATTTCTATCGCAAGTGGGATGAGTGGTCGCGAGACAGGGAAACAACCGAAGCCTGGTTGGATGAATGGGTTTACAACCTTCCGGATCGGACAGCCTATCTAGATAAATTAGGCTCTGAAATCATTTCAAATCTTGAACCGGGTGAATTGTTGGCCGAACCTATCAATTACGGCCTTTACGGATAATAGATGCCTGACAACCCCACAATCGATCAATTTGGCCGGGATTATCTGCGGCTGGTTCTTGAAATCAACAAACACATCGACGGATATATCGATGCCTATTACGGTCCTGAGGATATAAAGCTTGAGGTTCAGGCCGATCGAAATAATTCACCTTCTGAACTACTGGCAGCCCTTCATAGCCTTCAAGATCGAGTCCCATCACACGATCCGGCCCGACAAGCTTTTTTAGCGGCCTCGCTCCGATCCATCGAAACCACAATATACCTTTTGGATGGAAAAAAGGTCGATTATCTGGATGAGGTTGCCCTGCTATATGATATCAGGCCGTCGCTTATCAATGAGACTGATTTCGAAGGCACTCATCGCGACCTCGATCTTTTGCTGCCTGAGATGCCAGGCCAAGGCCTGGGTGATCGGCTGGTGACTTGGCGAAAACAATACGAGATAACGGGTGAAGCCGTTCTGCAATTGCTCGAATTAGCCCGGCTGGAAACACGCTTTCGAACAGTGAAAATGTTTGATCTACCCCCAGGCGAGAGCGTGGATATAAGACTTACATGCGACCAACCGTGGGGAGCTTACAACTGGTATTTGGGAAGTTACCACTCGTTGATTGAATTTAATACCGATATACCGATCCAGATTCAAGGACTTCTCGATACGTTTGCTCATGAGGCCTATCCTGGTCACCATACAGAGCACCTGCTTAAGGAACAGGTTCTTTACCGGGAAAGAGGTTATGCCGAACGGGCCGCGGTGCTGCTCCACTCTCCAACCGCAGTTATCTCGGAAGGCATTGCCACGATGGCTCAGGAGATCATTTTCCCGTATGATACCGCCTACGTATGGATGGCCGAGCGCTTGTTTCCGGCAGCAGGTCTTCCAGCCGATGAGAACCAGATTCGTCAAATGCGCAAAATTAGCGAAGCGCTTAAACCGATGCGTGCCGTGACCGCCAATGCAGCAATTCTTTTCCATACTGGCCAGTTAAGTGAAGCCCAGGCCGTCGACTACATCCAAACCTACGGACTCGTCACCAGGCAACGGGCCGAAAAAAGTTTTAGGTTCTTGAGTCACTCCCTGTTTCGATCTTACATATTTACCTATACAATCGGTTATGATCTCATTGCTGGCACGCCAGACCGGGTTGCGACGTTCCGTCGCTTGTTAACCGATCAAGTGTTACCTTCCCAACTCCAAATCCAAGACTGATAACGATAAAATCATGACCGCCCCACAACCAGTATCCCCCTCGGAACAAATGATAATTGCTTCCTCCCGGGCTTTACAGGGCAACCGGACAGTATTTGTTGGTGTCGGACTGCCAAATATCGCCTGCAATCTTGCCCGGCGCAGCCACTCGCCAGATATGGAACTTGTCTACGAAAGCGGTGTGTTCGGTGCCCAGCCCGCGCGTCTACCCCTATCTATTGGTGACCCAACCTTGGTAAGTGGAGCAACCTCTGTCGTGAGTATGGTTGACTTGTTCATGCTCTACTTGCAAGGGGGGTTGATCGATGTCGCGCTTCTCGGTGGGGCGCAAATTGATCGATTCGGCAATCTGAACACTACTGTGATTGGCGATTACCACACCCCGAAGACACGCCTTCCAGGTTCGGGCGGCGCGTGCGAGATCGCCATCAATGCCAAACGCATCTTGATGATCATGCGGCTGTCAAAACGGGCGTTCGTGCCAAGCCTTGATTTTCAGACAAGCCCCGGTCATCTGAAAGGCGGCGATGAGCGAAAGCGGTTGCGGATGCCTGGTAATGGGCCTGAACGCGTTATAACTGACAAGGCACTCTTTAATTTTGACAATCCGGAGCGGGAAATGACGCTGGTCGAATTAGCTCCCGGCCAAACGGTCGAGAGTGTCCAAGCACAGATCGGCTGGCCGTTGCGGGTTGCGTCGGAGGTGCGAGAAATGGAACCTCCAACATCTGAAGAGTTGGCGATCATTCGGGAACAACTCGATCCAGAAGGCTTATACCGGTAGGAATAACTCCAATGCGCAATATTCGCACTATCTTCCTGGCCATAGGCGTGTTCGTTTTAATTTTTATTATCGCCGGCTTCAGCACTTTTTATGTGCTCAACAGCCGCAACAGCGCTCGTCCGGAAGCGCTGGCCGCATTAGATTCAGACGATGCTATCACGGTGCAACAGGTCGAAGGGCAGGATTGGTACGTATTTTCGCCAACAACGACTTCGGTTGCCGCTGGTTTCATCATCTATCCAGGCGGATTTGTCGATCCGCGAGCCTATGCGCCACTGGCACGTGATATCGCCGCAGCCGGTTACCAGGTTGTGCTGGTTCCCATGCCGCTAGATCTCGCCGTTCTCGATTTCGGTGCGGCCGACAAGGTTGTCTCTACTTTTCCGGATATTTCCTCATGGGCTATCGGCGGTCACTCATTAGGCGGCGCCATGGCCGCCCAGTATATCGGCGGAAATCCGGCAGCTATGGATGGCCTGGCGCTCTGGGCCAGTTATCCGGCGGAAAGCACTGATTTGTCGCCGTTGTCCATCCAAGCCGTTTCTATATACGGCGACGCCGATGGCGTCGCCTCGATGGAGAACGTTACGGATGCGGCGAGTCGCTTACCACCGAATACAGTGTTTGTCCCGATCCCTGGCGGAAATCACACCCAGTTCGGTCTTTATGGCGAAGGGCTGCAACGGGGAGATAATCCGGCCGGTATAAGCCGGGAAGACCAGCATGCTGTCGTTGTTGAGAGCACCATCCAAATGCTGGATTCGATCGATCGGTAAAATTAGCAATACCCCATCTTTAATGGGAGGGATTTACCCATGTTATATGCTCATCCTCACGGGAATGTATTCTATCGATCG
>JAWOHK010000209.1:0-14929 GCA_046485205.1 Chloroflexota bacterium
TGGCCGGCCAGCCGGTAGCGGCGCCGGACTCAATGCCGACACACCAGGCCGGGTCGCCATCGGCGGCTATCAATTCGGTCAACTCCAGCAACTCATCCCAGGTCTCCGGAATTTCGTAGCCGGCGGCATCGAATTGAGCCTTCGGATACCAGACCAGGCTCTTGCCGTTGAAGCGGTGCCAGACGCCGGCCATTTGCGGGCCGTCTGGACCTTCCATGGTGCCCATTTGCAACCAGGACGGATTGTATTGCTGCTCAAGCCACTCCTGCGGGATGAAGGTTGTGGGGTCGATGACTCTGCCTTGCCGGACAAAGGAGGCTAACAGTCCTGGTTGGGGGAAGTCGGCGATGTCGGGTGCGTCGCCTGAATCAACTCGAATGCTGATCGTCCCTTCGAATTCCTTCGAGCCCACGTAGTTCACCCGGATGCCGGTGGCTTCCTCAAAGGCTGCCATCGATTGCTCGAACTTCACCTGATCTTCGTCGGTGAATGGGCCGTCAACAACGACGGTAGTACCGGAATAAGCGCCGTTAACTGCCTCGGCTAAAGCACCTCCCGGGGGGACCAGAAACGGGGCGTCAGACAATACGGGCATATCCTCGACCAGAGCCTCGGTTGGAGCCGGGGCTACATCTTCCTCTCCGACCTCTTGAGCAGGTGCTTCGGTCGGCGTTGCTTCTTGTCCGGCTCCGCCGCAAGCCACCAGGACCAGGGCAAAAACGAGCAATAGGCTCAAAATTGTAAATCGTCCAAACTTAGACATTTCTCTTTTCCTCACTTATTTATATAGATACAGGGATGCGATTTTGATACGGTTTATTTGGCGTCTTTACTCGATAAGCCCTCCTTATGCTCGTCATTTTTGAGGTGACGAGGCTGTAGTATTGCGGATAACCAATTCCGTCGGCAAGATAATCTGATGGCCGCTTTCGCGATCAACTTCTTGGATCCTGGCCAGAAGCAACTCAGCTCCGCGCGCGCCTGATTCATACAGGGGCTGGCTGATCGTTGTTAACTGAAAGTATTGGGCTATCTCAACATCGTCAAAACCGATGACCGATAATTCGTCCGGAACTCGAATGCCTGCTTGCTGGGCTGCCTCCAAAACACCAAAGGCCAGGGTATCACTATAGGCGAATATCCCTGTCGGTGGTTCCGCTAATTCGAATAATTCATGGGCCATTCGTCGTGCTTCGTTCCAGCCATATTTTCCCTGGCGATGATATTCAGGGCGAAACGGGATTTTGGAGTAGGCCAGTGCTTCACAATACCCATTAAACCGATCAGTAATAGGTTGAAAATTAAAAGGGTTTTCGTCTAGCCGTTCACCTATATAAGCAATGCGAGTGTGTCCCATTTCGATCAAATGTTGGACGGCCGTTTGCGCCCCCTGTTGGTCATCGATCCGAACCGTGGTCAACCGGGGGTTTTTGGCATCGATCAAAACCGTCGGGAATTCCAGCTCCAGCCATCGTTTAGCCTCGGCCTCTGTAGGTGACAAAGAAAGGACCAGCATTCCATCCAGACGTTCGCCACGTGGCACCGTACGCAAGCAATCATCGCGCCGCCCTACTGTTTCCACATTATAAAGGATTAGGTCATAGCCGCTGGCCGACAGGACGTTTTCAATTCCCTGTAGCCGTTCGATGTACGACCGGCGCGTAAAGAAAGGCGCGATAACGGCAACGGCCATGGATCGGCCACGAGACAGGCTGCGTGCAACCGTACTAGGGGAGTAATCCAATAGCTTAATTGCATCTAGAACTTTTAGGCGGGTTTCCTCACTGACTAATGGGCTGTCATTTAGTACGCGAGATACGGTTCCTATACCGACTCCGGCCGTCCGCGCCACATCCCGAATCGTTACAGTCGCCACTACTCTCCCTGTTGCTACCGATCAGGTCACTATGAACAAAATGGAACCGGTTCCAACATAAACAATATACAAGAAACGAGATTCATTGTCAACCAAACTCGCCCTGAAAGTACGGTATAATTCCAGCATGACTTTGATTCTGACCCACGAGAAGGCTGATTTCGACGCGGTAGCTTCACAGTTAGGGGCCAAAAAGCTACATCCGGCAGCTATTGCTCTTTTGCCACGCCACATTAACCGGAATGTGCAGCACTTTCTCAATCTCTATTGGGACTCTTTGCCCTTTATCAGACCCGATGAGTGGCGGCGACGTCAGGTCGAGGAAGTCATCCTGGTCGATACCCAGACGTTAGGTAATGTCCGCGGCCTGGTCGCCGCCCCCAAGGTCCAGGTGATCGACCATCATACCGGGCATCCACCTCGCGACCAGTGGGCCTACGAAGTTGAGCCTGTGGGTGCCACTGCCACGTTATTGGTTGAGAAAATCCAGGCCCAAGGACTGGTCCTTTCGGCCGAGGAAGCTACGTTACTACTTTTAGGTATCTATGAAGATACCGGCAGTTTGTCCTACGATACGACGACACCGCGGGACGTGCGGGCGGTAGCTTGGTTACTCGAACATCAGGCGCAACTTCATATCGCTCGGCGATTTTTGAATGTCGCTCTCTCTGATGCCCAGCAAGCTCTGTATGACCAATTGCTCCACAACACCGAATGGTTACGGATTGAGGGGCGGCCAATCGTGCTGGCGACTGCTATTGCTCCCCCCGGTTTTGATGACGAAATCTCGTCCGTAGCCCATCGCTTGCGCGAGACGCTGACGCCGGATGGCCTGTTTGTCCTGGTCCAGGTGAATGATGGGGTTCAACTGGTGGCTCGCAGCTCAGTTGACGAAGTAGATGCCGGCCTCATTGCCAGGGAAATGGGTGGGGGCGGGCATAGCCGGGCAGCGGCGGCCATGATCGTTGGTAGCCGCTTGCCGGATTCGCTGGATAAGATTCGCGAAAAAATTCATGCCGCCATCCGGCCGACTTTGCGCGTAGCGAACATCATGTCCTTTGGCGTAGAAACCGTCACGACGGCTACTAAAGTGGTCGAGGTTGCGGCCCTGATGCAAAAGTTGGGCCATGAAGGTTACCCGGTTGTCGATTCCCGGCAGCAGCGGGTGGTCGGGTTAGTTACTCGCCGCGCCGTTGACCGGGCAATGGCCAGCGCAGCCTTTGCTCAGGATATGGGCAACCAGCCCGTCAGCCGCATTATGAATGCTGGAACGGTCACCGTGCTGCCCTCGGACACCATCGAGAGGGTTCAGGAACTGATGTCGACCGAAGGGTGGGGGCAGATACCCGTCTTGCCGGAGCCGGATAGCACGCCGGCCGAGAATGAAGAAATGCCAATCGGTATCGTGACTCGAACCGACCTTATGAACGCGCTATTTAAGACGATGCCCGATGTGCCGGATGCTGACATGCGCGATGAGTTGGCCCGTTTTCTATCGCCGGAATTGTGGGCGATGGTCTTGGTTGTCAGCGAAACGGCTGCCCAGTTGCGAATGCCGATCTATTTTGTCGGAGGGTTGGTGCGCGACCTCTTACTCGAAAAGATACCCACTGATTTGGATATCGTAGTTGAGGGTGATGCGGTTCATTTGGTACGCTCATTGAGTGAACGCTTTGGTGGCATCATTCATAGCCACGACCGTTTTGGCACCGCCAAGTGGTTTGTATCGCCCCAAGTCTATGAGGAAGTTATAGCTCATGCCGGGGATTCTCGTCCCGATTTACGGGAATTGCCAGTTGAAAAACTCCGCCAAAGTGGAAACAATGCCGTGCAGGTTCCAGCTCCAGCCGAGATTGATTTTGTCACCGCACGGAAGGAGTTCTACAAGCGACCAACAGCGTTGCCGGATGTCGAGCCGGGATCGATCAAGCTCGATCTCCATCGCCGTGACTTTACCATCAATACCCTGGCCATTCGTATTGACGGTGCCTATTTGGGCCAGTTGCTCGATTTTTATGGTGGCCGGCGCGATCTGTTGCGCAGATTGATTCGCGTGCTGCACAGTCTGAGTTTCATCGACGATCCGACACGTATTTTGCGGGCGGTCCGCTTGGAGCAACGGTTAGGGTTCGCCATCGAGGAAAGCACAGCCGACCTAATAGCCGACGCTTTGCCGTTTTTGGATCGGGTTACCGGTGATCGTATCCGGCATGAGATCGAACTGGCTTTAAATGAGGCCGATCCCGTCCGCGTAATGGAGCGATTGGATGAGTTAAATGTCCTCACCCACCTTTATCCAGGTCTGGGTTGGGTGCCGGAGTCGGCCGATGTGTTCCAGCGAATTCCGCAATTCGCGGCCGATTCGATGTGGCGAGAAGTTTATCAGACCAGCCCGACGGTATTCTTTTATTTCGCGGCCTGGTTAGCACCTCTCCCGAAGCCATTACCTGAAATGGTTGCACGCCGCCTAAAAGCCCGCAAATCGACGCTGACGGATTTGTTGGCTGTCGAGGAGTTGAAAGTTAAGTTGTGCCGGTTGCCATCTTCCGCCAAACCCAGCACCATTGCCTCTATTTGCCGTGAGCATGCGCCGCGAACATGTCTGGTCGTGCGAATGCTCAACGTTAGCCCCGAAGTTAATGAGTGGCTTGATCGCTTTGTCAGCGAATGGCGATTGGTTAAGCCGGCGCATTCGGGCGATGACTTGCGTCAACTGGGTCTTCCCCCAGGACCTGTATACACGGTCATTTTAGATCGTTTGTTGGCCGCGCGCCTGGACAACGAAATTGAGGATGAAAAAGCCGAGCGCGCTATGTTGGAATCCATTTTGGCTGAATTGAGTCTGAATGATGGAACAAACAGCAGCGAGGACTCGAAAATGGGCGAATCCACTTGAAGTTATTTTGGCCATCAGCCGGTAGTGACCGGGGCCGAAAATGCTGGGGCGGCAATTGCTTATTCTACAAATACGGCGACGGCTTGATTCTCTTCATCGTTAATATATACCGACAATCTGCTGCCGGTGACATCCGGTAGATCGATTAACCGGACGCAAGCGATAGCAGCCCTGGATGGCCGCAAAAATTGTCCAAGGCTATTGGGGGACTCGCGCAGGAATTTCCAATTAAAACTATCGCCCTCGGAAGGGGGCTGGATACCGAGCACATAGATGCCGGCCTCAACCAAATCCTCGTTGAAATCGGTACCATAAGCCAATTCTGGCGCAGGTGTATAGGGCGGACTGATTTCGATCAGTAGTTTGCTGTTACATATATCACTATAGGTCACAGGCACGCTCAGCCGGCTGTTCGCGCTGCCCCAGCGACCGGGGCCGATCATGGCAAATCGGCCTTCGGGCAGCAGATCGTTGAGCCGAGCCAGCGTGTCCGCGATCGCCAGTCTTGCGTTTTCATTCTCCAGGTTGTAATAACATTCGGGATCGACGAATAACAGAAACTCGATCCCTTCGATGATCGCCGAAGGCAACAATGTTGGTAGAGCAAAAAACTGCCGTGCATTTTCATAAACCTGGGAATTGATTTCGACGGTCGGAAGACGTCTCTCAATTAACGGCCGGCACTCCAAAATGTGGAGTTGGTAACGCGGGCGAAATGGCAACTCGGATGCCTCTCCGTTAATGTTCTTCCACAAGGCCGATTCTAAATCGACGTTGATGGCAAACTCCAGATCAACGGGGCGCAGATAGGCTTCTTCGAGCTGTTGGAGCACCATGCGCATAAAATCAACGAACACCGCATCCTGGCTTAGACCGTCAAAAGTGAGGACAATGTCATCGTCCGGTTGGAGCGAGCGTCCCCCCGGGTAGGGTACCAGCACGCCTCCTAAATCCAGGGAGGCGATAAGCGGCAACAAAGGCCCACACGCATCAATGGTATCCCTGACCAATACTGTTTGGATTCCTTGATCTACTTCCGGATCGATGACCGCCATCAGTCGCTGGGCATAAATGCGCTTGCCTTCTACTGATTCTTCGGGTCTGAGCATGGGGTGGCTGAGCGGAATGAGTCGCGGGTAATCCTGCGCGATTCGATCGACGGCACGGATTCCCATACCGGTCACAATTCGCAAAAACCCTTCATGACGGCGGATTTCCGGCGTCCAGCAAAAGGGATTCTGGCTGAATCCGATACCGGCGACATCCGGAAAGAAATAGTCTCCCCATTGTCGACCGGTAACGCCTTGGATCAGGATAGCCATGCGTTCATCATAATCGATCAGCTTGTGTTTTTGGCGGTAAAGTAATGCATCCGGGTTCAACGAACTGGCATAGATGCGGCGAATCGCTTCGAGGACACAGGCGACATTTTCGTCCAGCGTCCCCTGGTTAGAGCAATAATAGCTATTGTATTTGCCAACAAATGAAAACCCGAAGTTGTCTTCCAGAAGGCCCGAAGACCGCACAACAATTGGTGAATTGCCTAACGACTGGACTACCTCTTCTACCTGGGTCACGAGGTAGTCAGGCAGGTCAGCCGCTAGGAATGCTTCAACAATCCGCGGATACTCATCTCGAATCTCATGAACCGGGCGATATTTCTGGTTCATATAATCTTCCAGCCGGTTCATCAGGAAGAACTCGTAAAAGACGTCGGTCCCAATGAAGAATGAATCAGGGATATTAATCGACCCCTCGCCAAATTTCTCCTCCAATGGTTTCAGTATTCGCCAGGCCAGAATTGTTCCGGCAGCTTTACCGCCAATTTTGCCTGTTCCGATCAGGTTCTGATGGATGCGGCGCAGATCTTTGATCTTGATCACTCGTTTGGCCACACCAATAAACGGGAGTTGGTCGCTCATCAATCGCTTGATCAGGACGACTTTAATCTCTTCCAGGTGATGCGCATTACGTTCTAGTTCTTCAGGCGGCATGCGCTCGAAAATTTCCCCTTGTTGGAACAACATTTCCCACGGCGCGAGTTCCGGATTAAAGGAAATCGGCACTAAGGTCGGTGTCGCCGATTGTTTATTAAGGACTTCAGCAATGAGGACTGCCAGACGAGCTGTGCCCAAATTACTGGCAAAATAGGCATCCGTATGGTAATCCCGAATACGTTCCTGCCGGATCTGCCAGGTGAGGGAATCCTCTTCAAAAAATGGATCCCCCAGACCTTCCCTTCTTTGGGAATTGATACTTAACTCACGCACTTCTTGTTCAAACTGGTCCGGGCTGACGATTCCGCGGACGTATAGCTCTTGTCTCATTCGCTCGCGGATCTTATCGGCCAGAATTGGATACTGGGCCAGCCGAATATAAATATCGATAGTCGGGGTAATACTTTGAAGTTGATGACGGTTCATGGCGTCAAAAATCCCACCGCTTTCTCGCGGCCGCCGTCCATAAGTACCTGTAGCCTGCGATTGCCGTGTAATGCGTCCAGATCGATTACTTTAAGGTATTCGGATAAACGACCATCGATCGGAGACAATTCCGCCAGCGCGTTGGGAGCTTGGTCAATGAATGACCAATCAAACCTGCCTCCGGTAGGACCAAGATGCAGGGCCAGTGAGTGGATGCCGGACTCAACAAGGTCCTGAAAAAAATGGGTGCCGTAAGATAATTCGGGCATGCTGCCGTTGTGCTCGACGGCCATCTCGATCAGTACCTTGGTGTTAAAAATATCGGCGTAGGTCACGTGAACACCGAGGTCGATATTAACACTCCCCCAACGTCCTGGTCCCATGATAATGAAGCGCTCTTTGTCAAGTCTTTTATTCAGTCGTCCGATAGCCCGCGCCAATTCATTTTTAATGACCGGATCGCCGATGCTGTAATACCGGCGCGGATCGACGAAGACGATGTACCGGACGTCATCTGCTCGGCCGTCGGGGATCAGTCGATTGGCCGTAAAGAGGATAGATGCTTCGGGGATGTCATCCGGTATTTGCACCGCACCGTCCTCGGCTCGCTGGCTCAAGGGCCGGCATTGCACAATATGGAGCATGTAATCGGTTTGCGGGTATTTAGGCTCAATGTCTACGATAAATTCAATATCGACCGGGCGATCATAGTACTTTTCCAGGCGGGCCATCGAGGCTCTCATCAGGTTGATGAATCGACGATCTTTGGTCAGCGTGTTGAATGTCAGGATTAACTGTTCGTCCTTTTGCAAGGAATTGAGGGATAAAATTTCCTGGATATAGTCACCTTTATCGATCGATGCGATATAGCGCAAGTAGGGATAATTGGGGGTGAGCATATCGATGACGGGCAGCGTTTTAAAGCTATTATCTTCTAAGTCAATCACATCAACGAACCATTGCGAATATTGACGGATGGCATCTGCGGTTGTTTCCGGCCTCAACTGGGGATGGCTTAAGGCGATCATGCGCGGATAATCATTGCTGACTCGTTCCACTGCACGAGTACCAAAACCCCACACTAGGCGTAAAAAGCCATCCTCGCGGCTGATCTTGTTGTTCCAGCGGAAGGGATTGCGGCTGAACCCTACACCGGCCAGCGTGGGGAAATAATACCGGCCATTGTGGTCCCCCATAGCTTTTTGAACGAGAACCGCCATTCGTTCGTCGTAATCGATCAACCCGTGCTGTTGCCGGTAGAGAATTGCATCGGGATTCAAAGTGCTGGCATAAACGCGCCGAACAGCATTCAGAAGATCAATTAGATTGTCGGCTGGGCTGCCCTGGTTGGGACAAAAATAGCTATTGTATTTTCCGGCAAATGCATAGCCGAAATTATCCTCCAGGAGGCTGGAGGAACGGACGATAATCGGGCTTTTGCCCATTTCCGCCAGGATCTTGCGCATCGCTTCTACCATAGCCCGAGGAAACTTTCCTGCCAGATGGCCTTCGACAATGCGAGGATACTCCTCTCGAATCTCGGCTAAGGAGCGATATTTCTGGTTCATGAAATGATCCAGATTATTCACAAGGCGAAATTCATAGATGACTTCTGTAGCGATGAAATAAGATGCAGGGATATCGACGTGGGAGCGAACGTCTTCATCTCCATCCGGATCACGTTGCAATATCTTCCAGGCCAGCAAGAGGCCGGCCGCTTTGCCGCCTATTTTGCCGCTGCCGATTCGTCGATCATAGATGTACCGTAGATCAGCGATACAGAAGACTTTTTTGGCGACCCCGATGTAGGGCAATTGGTCGCTGATCATTCGCTTGATCAGTACGACTTTGATCTCTTCCAGGTGGTGTTGAACTTTTTCACGCTCCGGAGCCGGTAATTGTTCGTATATCTCTCCCTGGCGGAATAACAACTCCCAGGGGGCGATCTCGGGATTGAAGGTGAGCTCGACGGATGGCGAAGGGGATGGTTGGTGGCTTAGTACCTCGCTGATAATTTGGTCCAGCACAACGGCACCAAGGTTTTCGGCAAAATAGGCATCGGTCTGGAAATCGCGCACACGGGCTTTTCGCTTTTGCCAGACTTGGCTGGCCTCCTGCCCAAACGGGTCGTACAATCGCTCGCGTCTTTGAGATTCGATCGCTTTTTCGCGAACTTGGCGTTCAAAAACTTCTTCTGATATAAGTCCCCTGCGGAATAATTCTTGCCGCATCCGGGCGCGTATCCGGTCGGCCAGTACAGGAAATTGGGCCAGGCGGATATAGATATCAATCGTCGGTGTAACGCTGCGTAAGGTAGGCTGAGGATCCATCAGCTAAAGTCTGTCGATATCTGGGTAACGTTTATTTGCCACACTATACTTAACATTATACCAGCACCCTCACTTGCGCGGGCCGGTAAAGCGGTAAAACAAAAAGAAACCTTAAATGTCGGATCATATAATCTAAAGGAAGGCAACCATGACAACGATATTTTCCAAGATCATAAGCGGTGAGCAACCGGCGACCATCATTTATCAGGATGATCTGGTGACGGCTTTCAGGGATATCGACCCTAAAGCGCCGACTCACATTCTGATCATTCCAAATAAGGAAGTGCCAACTGTCAACGACCTGAGGGCCGAAGATGAAAATATCGCCGGCCGTATGTTGGTGGCGGCAGGAAAAATCGCCGCGCAAGAGGGTATCGCCGAAAGTGGTTATCGCTTGATCATAAATTGTAACGAAGACGGCGGGCAGGAAGTTTTTCACTTGCATATGCATTTGCTTGGCGGCCGCCCGCTCGGTCCGATGTTAGCCCGCAAATAAACCCGCTAAAAACTTGCCTTGGCGAAAATCTAGTTTAAATGACGATCGTATTGGGCCAGGGAGTTTCGGAAAAAAACCTGCGAAATCCTCAAGTTGCCTTTATGCAATACAGATCAAGGCCTAGTTCAGTCGTGGACGATGGCATTCGACTCGTCACGGCAAGCGCAGGCTTCTTTGATTTCGCCATTACGAATAAGGTAGCCGTTATATTCGATCCCTTCGCCCTGTGAAACCCAGCCGCTCATCGTAAACGGCGTGTTAGTGTCCGCGCTGATCCAGCGGCCATTGTAACTCCGGGCTATGTGGAGATGGGTCCCGGTTGAAAAACCGCCTTCACAGGAAGGGTGCCCCAACCGGTCGCCGGTCTTAACATAGGTGCCGACCGGCACGCGATCGCGTGTTTCCAGGTGCATATAAGTAATCGCCCAGCCGGTCCCGCCGTATTCATCTCCATCCAAATCCACGACGACAGCACCGTGGTCGCTGCGTACTACTATCCCGTCGGTCATGGACGTTACCCATTGATCGCTGCGGAAACACCCCAATTGTTCGCCCGGTGGCGCGAAATCCAGCGCGCCCCAGGCTGAACCCGAATTCCACGCCCCATGCGGACCACTAGTGTAATACCAGGTCTCGCCTTCCGGCCAGGGAAGCGCGAGAGAGGGCACTTGTAAGTCATCCGGAATGAGGGGATCGACTGTGTAGGCAAATGGGTTGCCGAACAGGCGAGTATAGGTGCGGTGGAATCCGGCCGGGCCAACATCCTCGAGCCATTCTTCATAAGTTATTTTGGGCATTGAGGAAAATAGTGTCTGGACGCCTGCTGATCCATGATTGATCGAGGGTGAAATGTTTACCTGACCAGATTCGCCGATCATTAATTGGCGCAAACCACCATCAGCCCGGCCATAGAAGCCTTTATTGAGGTTGTTAGCCGCCCAACTAAGTTGGACATATAGACTCGATTGGTTTGGCCCCGCATACCCGATTGCTTCCAATGGTTGGGCGGCCGTTTGCCCGGTCAACCATCCGGTTCTGTGTTCCAATACAGCCAACAGTAGCCGCGGATTGACGCTGTGGCGATCGGCTACCAGTTGCACAATGGTCGGGCCATCCATCACCTGTCCTTGAACCTCTTCCTCGTAGCGTAATAACAAGCTGCTTAATGCTTCAGCCTGGGATTGGACATCGAAGCCGGCTGCGCTTGGTCCAAACACCAGTTCGCTGTCGGGAATAATTTTGAAATCAGAACCAACGAGGATCGGCGAAGGTTCACCGGGAATGAGAATCACCTGACCGGCATGAATAATGTCAGGATTGTCAAGTTCATTCAGGGCAATCAATTCCTCGATGCTGGTGTTATATCGTTGGGCTAAAATGCCCAGCGTTTCCCCTACGATGACCGTGTGCCTTGGAAGCCCGTTGCCATCGTCTGCAAGGTTATAATGGATCGCGTCCGGAGTTGGAACTCCTTCATACTCCGGTACGTCGCCGGTTTGACTCAAGATTGGAGCTAGACCAGTAACGTTCTCGCTCTCAAGGAGCTCGTTATCTCCAGGGGTTTCATCTGGAATTGATGAGGTTTGGTTATTCGTTGGAGCTACACTTGCCCCAGGCGCGGGTCGTACGCAGGCTACCAGGAGGCTCACGGAGATCAAACTCCAAATGCCGAAAGATAAAACACGAACCGGTGACAAGGCGGAAGATTGTGCGGTTCTCATAGGATCTGATTTTATAGCGTCTTTACGGCTGGGGCATCTGTGGCTGATGTTCGTTCATTTGAGGTCAAGGGTTTTCGTGGTATTAATGCTCCCGTGCACCCTATGAATGATCCCCCGACCACTGTGCAGCGGTTGCGGCTGACCTTCAGCAAATACGGCTCAGCCCGTTATATCAGCCACCTCGATCTGGCGCGAACACTGGAACGCGCCCTGAATCGTGCTCGTTTACCGTTGGCCTATTCCCAAGGCTTTAATCGGCGACCCCGGCTATCTCTGGCCGCCGCGTTACCCCTTGGGTACACGAGTGAAGCGGAATTGGCGGATGTGTGGCTGGTAGAAACGATTGAACCATCTCATTTTCAGGAACGACTCAAGGCTAGTATGGCGCCCGGTATCGATTTACTAGGAGTCGAGCAAGTTGCCCTCAATGAGCTATCATTACAACAAATGGTTACAGCATCCGCTTATGAAATCCGGTTTCTCGATCCGCAAAATGATGAATACCTGCATAAACAGGTATCAAAATTGCTGGACTCTGAGTCTATACCCTGGGAACGAAAGCGTCCTAAGAATAACCAAACGCAAGTGATTGATCTTCGCCCTTTAATCCTGGAGCTAAATATCGTTCAGCTACTCGACCAAACCCCTCTTTTGTTGATGGAATTAGCCCAAACACCGGAACAAACCGGGCGACCAGATGATGTTTTGACGGCAATGGGCTTCGATCCGTTGGATTCTCACATCCATCGAAAAAATATTGTTTTGCGTTCTGACCCGCAGACAGGTTCGGCTTACGGGGAGTGAAATATATCGGTGGAAGTAATGCTAACTCCGGGTGAAACGATCGCACCGTCTTCGCTTAATCGCACTCCTTCCCACGTGCAATTACGGCATCGATACCGGTATGCCGGTATGTCCACGTAATGCAACATCCGATCGCTGTCGCGGCGAGCGATGCGCATCAGTTCGTGCTCGCCACAATCCGGGCAACCGGATTCCAGCCACAATCCCCGGTTTCGTAGCACCAGTTGACGGAGCAGCGCGCCTATTAAAATAAGACCGGCTAAAACCACTAAGGCCAGGCTTAAGTAGATATGTCCCTGGCTAAAGGCGAGACTGGAGAGGATCGGTGACACATCATACAAGACTGAAGCCCTTCCCCGGTCGGTATCGAGTAGAAATACGACATATTCGCTGTTGCGACTCGTCTCAAATGAAAATGGGATAGGGTCTGTGGCTCGACCATAGGCGTCGACTGCTTTTTGTGATACAGGATCAATGATGTGAGCCTGATGCGCTCCAGGCTGCGCAATTCGACGGACTTGCTGATACAGTCCATTGTGGATGCGGTTGAGATCTGATGTTGTATCAGCCGGATTCCAATCCTGGAAGCTGCCTACGACTCTATACTGGTCGGAACTGTCAATCGCCGTCACAACATAAGCGATAGGGAAAAACAGCGGATCCTCTCGTTCGTTACTGTCGAATAGGAATGTGACCGCTTGGTTGTCTCGTTCCGTTCGTATCCATGCTGGTGCGGGAGGATAGGCGAGCGTCAAGTCATCGCAGCCAATGACCTGCCATTCGTATGTTCCAGCTCGTGGGATGGTGGCTTCAAGAGAAAATACTCGATCGCCCGACAGAATATCCCCTTGGGTTCCTGCATCGACCAGACGTGGTAAAGCTGAGTCTGACTGCAAAAAATCGCCTCTAATGCACCAGTCGCTACCAGCCGTGCGCGGTGGAACAACATCGGGGGAAAATTCAGGTCTAGCCAACAAAGCCGAGCCTAAGGCCAACCTCGTAAATGGGTTCACAAAATAAAGGAAAGCAGCTGTAGCCAGCAAAAGAATACTGATGATCAATAGCATTATCGAAAGACGGTCGCGTCGCTTCCGCTTTACATTAGCGGGCGGTGATGGTGGTGTCATTGCTTGTTCGGTAGTTGAAACTGGATCAGCCGTTGCAGGAGGAAAGCTTTCCATTATCCTTTCCCATTCACCCTTGTCATCGTCGACGATCACATCTTCCGGGTATTGCTGGTCATCTTCCCAGGCCGCAATCAACGCGAGTAGCTCAGGCGGGATAGTATCTTGCTCTCCGGTTGCCGGTGGTTTATCGCCAGCCAATATCTGTCCGGCATCCCGTTCTTCCTCATGATCGACATTCAATGGATCGGGTAGTCGAGTCGAGTGAGTAACCTCGGGGTCAGATGGCGATCCCTGCATTTCTTCGTTTCTTGAGTCGCTATTAGTAGGTTTGGTCTGGTCGGCCCCTTCGGTATTGACAACGGCTAGCATTTCCGGCATCAGAGGGCCGGTTTCAAGCCAGTTGGGTTTAAAACCGGTTGATTCAATAAAGCCAAGAGACCTGGGCTTTTTGGCGCGCTTGGAGGCATCGGGTTGTTCGTCGACTTCTTTGGAATCTTCTACGCCGTTAGATGGCTTTTCGGTGCTCATAGTGTCTTCGATCTCCCTCGCCTTAATAAGGCACGTCGAATATAAGTGGACACAGATGTCCCAGTTTAGGACTGTACCACCACATAGACAATGGCTAATGAAAAGAATGTAAAACTGTAGTGAATTATACGTGAAGATGAATGCCGTATACCATAGGCATTCAGTCCATAAAATCGGCATTAGACTTGACAATTATCCTGAAAACCCATTATGATTAAACCAACTGGTTAGACCACTTACCAGTTAAAAAATATGATCTTATCACTTGCACCTGCCAAACCACGAGAGCATGCCGAAGGCTTATTATTGGAAGCCATTCTGGATGGTACTTATCCATTCGGCTCCCCTTTGCCGGGTGAACGAGACTTGGCGGCCCAACTAGGCGTTACCCGGCCGACGTTGCGGGAAGTCATCCAGCGTCTGGCCCGTGACGGCTGGCTCACCGTTTCCCAGGGGAAACAAACGGTCGTTAACAATTTTTGGGAAGAGGGGGGTCTGAATGTATTGAGCAAGTTGGTTGAGCACCAATCTCACCTCCCTCCGCATTTTGTCACACGACTCCTGGAGGTTCGCTTACTTCTGGCCCCGGCCTACACTCGGGCTGCGATTGAGGTGGCCGGGAATGAACTTGCCGTTTACCTCGAGCGAGCCTCAGTCCTTGAGGATGTAGCCAGTGCCTATGCTAAATTTGATTGGCTCCTACATCGTCTCCTGACCATCCGCTCGCA
>JAWOHK010000211.1:0-4161 GCA_046485205.1 Chloroflexota bacterium
GCCGGACGCGGACCTGGAAAAAGGGTCGCGATTATCCCACCCATTCGCACCGAACAGGCAACGGGTTGCACCCGGCCCGGGGAACGCTGCGCTCGCGATCGGCTGCGGGAGTAAAGCGGGGCGCAGCGGCGATTTGAATATCAACGTCACAGCTTGTCTCGTTTGGTTCACAGCCAGGATCAGGAATCGGCAAGATGTAGGTATCCACGACGATCTCGCCCGGTTTCCAAGCGTTTAGTGGATAGTAGTTGCTCACCGGATGCTGGTTCGTGATGACAATCTCTTCTTGAACCGAGCCTGACCAGCGCACATTCAGGACAGGTAGCGCGTCTCCGGAATTGAGGGGGCGCTCCAATACCCAATACAAGGACAGCATGGTGCTTGACGGATCGAAATTGGACTCAGGGTCGACGCGATAACCCAGAAGCCGCAACGGACCAACGGTCATTTCACTGGATACCAAACTGTCCGGCAAATCTGTGATGGCTTCCGTACCGACCTCAACCAATGGTCCGGCCGAGCGCAAATGGTAAACACCCTCAAGACCGGGCAAAAACCGGGCCAGATAGACGGTCTGACCGGCGGCTGTACGTGCGTCTAACTCGGCCCGATAAGTTGGCTCATCCGGCAGCACCATAATCGCCAGATCCGGCCGGAGGCCTTCGATCTGCTGCAAATAATATAGAGGCGCGATCTTATCGCTATCGGCCAGGATGGCCGCGCCGCCTACCAACGGCTGACTCAGAACGCCTCGCGCCCAGGTTTCGCCGCCGTCATGGGACGATTGATCAAGGGTCGCCCACAAATCGCCTGCCCGGATAAAAGCCGGAAGAATAGCTAAAATGAAAACAAGAGTTAAAAGGGATGGATAAGTAGAAAGCTCTCCCTGAAATCTGGTTGCCAGCAAGGAAACGATCGCTCCTGCGCCGACGGCCACCCACACTGCGATCACGATATGGGTCGGAATCATAAATACAGCCAGGTCAGGCACATAATAATTCAATGCATAGAATGTGAATCCGGCGGCGGTGATCAATAATACCAGAGCGGCTGACGTAAAACGCTTGAACAAGGCGACGAGGCCGATTGCCGCCAAAATCAGATAGATCCATCCCCAGGCATCGAGCAGCAATCGCTCGACTATGGCCGCACGTGTGGGATCACTTCGCCAGGCTCCCCATTGAAGGGCACCCTGAAAACGACCGCCAACCACCCAGTCCACAAAGCGAACAAATCCCATTGGCTCGTCATTGACTGCCTGCCATCGAATCGGCAAGTAAGCATAAAGGAGCAATGGAGCGAGAAAGGCCAGGAACATGAGAGTCAGAAGCCACAGCAGCGATCGCGGGCCACTGACTGCCGATCGCCGGTATGTCCGGATCGTGTCTCCGGCGTAAACTGCAAACGTGATCGCGGCCGGGGGCAGCAGAAACAGTGTAGTCAGATGGTTTGTCAACCCCAAACCCAGAACAAATGCCAGGGCTATGAACACCTTGCGGTTATCCACAACGGTACTTCGACTCGCATCAACCTTTTTTTGTTGCTCATTCAATATTTGGATCATTAATCGTAAGGCAATAGCCACGATCAGGGCATGGAGCGTGTAGACTTCGGCGATGATGGCCTGACTCCAAAAGATCGGAGCGAGGCCCAGGGCGACTGCGCCAACCAAAGATGGTAGCGGCCGGCGCAATATCCGATAGGCCGTCAAATATACGGCGCAGGCGGCCGCGACGGCATATACAACTGAGGCTAGATTCACGCGCCAGGCAACCGTACCCACAGGGAAGAAGGAAAATAGCTTTCCGAATAAGAGGTAGAGAGGATATCCAGTCGGATGGGCAATCCCCAAACTCGGCGCGACGACTTGGAATTCAAATGTGTCGGCCTCGCCAACTGCGTGAGACATGGTCAACAAGTAGACCGGAAATAACAGAAGAGCGATAAACAACGGGCCAAGGCTTCGCCACCAGCGTTCTTGCCGGTCATCGACGTGTTGGTGAACAAGCAACACGCCGACCAGCCACAGGCTTGCCGCCACAAAGAACAGGCTGCGCGGCGGGTCCACGACCGGATCGAGCAACCAGATCAGATTCAGTAACAATGGAAAAAAAGGGCTGGTATCTGACAGATAGTGAACATGGCGGCGGGCTGCCAGGATACCGATCACGGCCCAGGCAGTCGCCAGCAACAAGACCGGCAGCGCCTGCCCCAGTTCCAGCCATTGGGGAAAGCGCCACTCATACATTAAGCGCGCAAAACTTAAGCCACTGACAAACGCAATAACCGCGATTATAAATAACGGCAACCATCGGCCGGCTAGAGGTTTCCGGTTACCCGGAATCAGAGTGATAGAAGAATCCGCTCCCATGCTCGCCTATTGTACTCCCCCAGTGACAAAAACAAGTGTCCATTGGTGTAGCGTTGAAATCGCGCAGGCTAATGATTAACTTATGGTACAATCCATTGTAAATGAGGGAGGCTAAATCTACGCTTGATAAAAGTACTCAAGTCCGTATATGAGTTAATCAGAGATTCCCTGACCGCCTTTTTTGCTGACCGGGCTACTATTTTCGCCGCCGGTCTGGCCTATTTCACACTCTTTGCCCTTGCGCCACTGTTGGTGATTGTGTTAACCATCGCCGGTTTTTTTATCGGCCGTTCAGAGGCGGGTGATTTGATCATGGTCCAATTTCAAGCGCTCTTTGGAGCTGAATTGTCCGGCTATGTCATGGAATTAGTCGAATCTCTGGCCGATCGATCGCTAAGCACAACCGCTACTTTGTTCAGCATTGGAGCTCTGCTTGTCGCCGCTTCGGGTATCTTCAATCAGCTAAAGATAGCCCTAAACACAGTCTGGGGCGTTTCCTTCCGCAAACCCGACAATTTTGGTGAATGGATCACACTTGGCAAACGCCGGATAATGCCCTTGGTGTTGGTTTTCGCTTTTAGCGCGCTATTGACCGTTAGCGTCATAGTCGACACTCTCCTGGGAATGATTCAATCGAGACTGGCGATCTTTTTCCCAGGTATTGCAGAGATGTTGCCGACGATTAGCCGCATACTTGTTCCGTCTCTGACAATTGTCACCTTCTTTCTGATCTACAAAGTCCTACCCGATGCTACCACCCGTTGGCGGGACATTGGCCTGGGATCTGTGGTTGCAGGCTTGTTGTTTCTCCTGGGTCGCTACTTGATGTCTGTATTCCTTTCACTTAGTGACACCGGTTCAATCTATGGGGCGGCCAGTTCCATCATTATCCTGTTGATCTGGGTGTACTTCTCCGCTTCCATCCTGCTGTTGGGGGCTGAATTCATCAAACTTTATGCGGACCGATTCGGGGAACCGATCCAACCAAGGGGAATGGCAACTCTAGGCGGGAAACAATTAACCTCCGAAATTACACCTCACTCAGACACAATAATAAACGATTGATCCCTGTGTGGAGCGAATTGTGATAGAATTGCCCGATTATTTGGTCGAGCGATTAGTCTAAATGCGAATTGTTGTCGATGCCATGGGAAGCGATGAACACCCCGGTCCGGATGTAGCCGGGGCAGTGCTAGCTGCCCGCGCTTTTCAAGACACCATTATTTTGGTCGGAGACCAACAACGGATCGAGTCTGAACTTGCTTTCCAGGAAGTTTCCGGGCTTTCGATTGAAATTCACCATGCCCGCGAAGCAATCAACATGAAGGATTCGCCCGCGATCTCGGCCCGGGACAAACGAAACTCCTCGATGCATATCGGCTTGCAGATGGTTCGCACCGGAGAGGCTGATGCCTTTGTGAGCGCGGGCAACACCGGCGCGATTCTGGCTGTGGCTACGCTGCGCCAAACGGGACTGGGCCGCATTCCCGGCGTTTTGCGCCCCGCGCTGGGTGTCGTTTTTCCCATCGAATCGCGGCCGATGCTGATCGATAATGGCGCCAACGCCGATGCTCGGCCTGAATACCTGCTCCAGTTCGGCATGATGGGGAGCATCTATGTTGAGCGCATGCTCGGAATCGCTCGCCCACGCGTGGGGTTGATCTCCAACGGCGAGGGCGAGCGATTCCGAGCATGCGCTCAACATAGATGCTCCCCATCATGCCGAATTGGAGCAGGTATTCAGGCCGAGCATCGGCGTTGGCGCCATTATCGATCAGCATCGGCCGCGA
>JAWOHK010000060.1:0-2804 GCA_046485205.1 Chloroflexota bacterium
GACAGGAGCCGCAGTGAGTCAAAAATCGCTGGTTGCCTTTGTCGGCCGCCCCAATGTGGGCAAATCCACCCTGTTCAATCGAATCGTCGGCCGGCGCCTGGCCGTGGTTTCCGATGTCGCCGGCACCACGCGTGACCGCCTCTACGCCGATGCGGAGTGGGGAGGCGTGGCTTTCACCGTGGTTGACACCGGGGGCATTGAATTGACTGAGGGTCGCCACACAGCTCCCCTGTCCGAGGACTCGGAGCAGTTCCTTCCTCTCATTCGGCAACAAGCAGCCGTGGCCATGCAAGACGCCGATGTCATCGTCCATGTAGTTGACGGACAGGTTGGAATCACGGCCGCTGACCGGGAAGTCGCCGGTATTCTACGGCAGACAAAAAAGCCGGTCATTGTGGCGGTCAACAAGCTGGAATCGAGCAAATTATGGGACACAGCCTACGAGTTCTATGAACTTGGCCTGGGCGAGGTATTCGCTGTTTCGTCGCTCCACGGCTCGGGTACCGGCGACTTGCTGGACGCTATTGTCGAAGCTATACCGCCGTCCGAACCCGACGATGAACTGGACGAATCGATCAAGATCGCCATCCTGGGGCGGCCCAATGTTGGGAAGTCGACCCTGCTAAATAAGCTCATCGGCGAGGAGCGCGTGATTGTCAGTCCGATCGCGGGCACTACGCGTGACGCCATTGACGAAAAGCTGCGCTGGCACGGCCAGGAGTTCACTCTCATCGACACAGCCGGTATCCGACGGCGGGGCAAAATCGACCCAGGCATCGAGAAGTATAGTGTCTTGCGAGCGATTAAATCCTTGCGCCGGGCTGAAATAGCGTTGCTGTTAATCGACGGCGAAGAAGGTGTGACCGCCCAGGATGCCCATATCGGCGGCATGTTGACCGAAGAGAACGTAGGGGTGATCATTTTAATCAATAAGTGGGACGCCGTGGAGAAGGATAGCTTTACGATGCCCGCTTATGAGGCACGCGTACGGCATGAACTGGCTTTCCTTGATTACGCGCCGTTATTGTTCGTCTCGGCGACCACCGGCCAAAGATTGAACCAGATTTTTCCAACCGTGTTGGAAGTGAATGAATCCCGTAATCACCGCATCAATACCGGTCCCCTGAACGATTTCATGCGCGACACCATTGCCGCGCACCCTCCGCCGTTGAAGGCAGGCACTCAGGTGAAGTTCTATTATGCCACGCAGGTGGGCGTTGCTCCGCCAACTTTCGTATTTTTCGTCAATCACCCGGAAATCATCCACTTTGGCTACAAGCGCTACATGGAAAATCGCCTGCGCGAATTCTTTCCCTTTACCGGATCGCCGGTGCGTTTAATTTTTCGCGGCCGCTCGGACGATCGTCCGGGAGCCTGATCCCCCTCGTGTTCGACATTCAAACCAGTGCCAGGAGGGCTTCTTTCATTTGGCGGCCCACTACCGGCACACTATTCCCGGCGAGATAGCGAGCATAGCCGGCGGCGGCAATTGATTCGCGTTGGGACGGGTCACCTTTCAATTCACGAATAGCTGCCGCCAGCGCGATCGGATTATTACGCTCGATCAGATAGACCTCCCGGCGGTCGTCCAGCGCTGCGCGAATGGTAGGAGAATCACCGGAGATAACCGGACGGCCCATGGCCAGCCCTTCCCATACCTTGTTCTGGACCGTAAAGTTGGCCTGCCGGGTCGTGCCGAAAACCCCCAGACACACATGAGCGGCGGCAAGACCGTCGAGTAGTTCGTCCTGACTGACGAAGCCGTGAAAGGTGAAATTAGCCAGGTTCAATGCCGCCGCCCGGCTCACAACGCGATCCTTTTCAGGGCCGCTACCGTAAAATTCAAAGCCGATGGCCGGATCGTCTTGCAACAGCGCGGCGGCGTCGACGATCGCATCCATGCCGTGGGAGGGGAGATAGCCGCCGTGATAGGTGACGCGAAAACGGTTATCCGGCGGCTTGACTGGTCGGGGGTGAAAGACCGATTCGTCCGCGCCATGAGGGACGTAATGAAAGCGTTCGGCTGGCAAGTCATATTTCTCGCCGATATATCCCCCGTATTCAGGGTTTTCTGCGATGAGCAAATCCGGCTGGCGCAACCCCCGCTTCTCCAATTGGAAGATCAGCTTGCCCGTAGCGGGATTGGCTTTAGTCAGGCCTCGTTCCTCGGCTACCAGATGTAGCGACATGAGAATATCAAGTGCCACCGGCCGCCTCCGGCGGTGGGCCAGGAAACGACCCGGAAAAGCATCGAACTGGCCGGGATAGCCGATCAGCATGACATCATAATCCGGCACGGCAGCATGTGCTTGGAATAAACGCCTGTAAGCGCCGGCGACCCTTCCCCAGAAGCGCGGATTGCGCCAGCCGCCGCTGGCTTGGGCCACGCGATCGTCTATGCCCTGCCAGAGCGGAACATGGCAGATATGGACGACGACATCAGGCTGGGCTTGAAGCCCTTTGAGGATGATCTGGTTGCGGGTGTAGCCGGCGCGAAAGGTGCCAAAATAACAGACACGCAGCGGCCGTTCCGGTGAGAAGTCGACCATCAACCCGATTATAGCAGCGGTCGGGGCCTGCTGTACAATTGGTGCATGATCCTCGTTACCGGTGCAACCGGATTTATCGGCCGTTCCCTGGCCCGGTCCCTCACTCACGCCGGAATCCCCTGGCGACCCTACACCGGCCGTATCAACGCGCCCCTGGACTTACGTGAGCAACTGGAGGGCGCCGACAAGGTTATACACCTAGCCGGTTCGGAGGCTCGCGGCCGCAAGCGCAACCTGCAACATGTCGACATCGAC
>JAWOHK010000068.1:0-12224 GCA_046485205.1 Chloroflexota bacterium
CCGAGCCAGTCAGCTTCGTCGGATCAGGCATCAACTCATCCGGATGGTGTAGATGACGAATGTTGGCTGCGAGTAAAGCCCGCCGATCCATACCGAAGAAAGTCTGGGCTTGCCGGTTGGCATCCAGTATCTGCCCCGTGCTGTCCGTCAGCAGGATGGGATCAAACCCCTCGGCAAAAACATGCCGGAAGCGAGCATCGGCATTCAGCGCCAACCCTGAGCTATCGAGATGGGGAAGAATCGTTGTTTCGCTATTGCCCACTAAATATCTCTTCCTGATCGAGCCTCATATGAGTTGCAAGCTGGGGATGACGTCCAGGTCCAAACTGTCTGTCCGGCCCCGAACCAGTTGAAAATGAGCCGCTGCCCCGATCATCGCGGCATTGTCCGTGCAAAGAAGTAATGGTGGCACGCGAACAGGCACTTCGAGATGTGATTTCATCGCCGCCCGAAGCGCCCGGTTGGCCGAAACACCACCGGCAATGTGGACGGCCGTCACTTCGTATTCGGCCGCGGCCTGAACCGTTTTACTAACCAACGTTTCGATCACCGCCGCCTGAAAACTGGCGGCCAGATCGTACACTGGTAATACCCCGGGCGAATGGTATTGATCCACCTGGCGCATGACCGCTGTTTTGAGACCGCTAAAACTGAAATTGTAGCCGTACTCCTGATCCATGACTGCCCGTGGAAAGCGGAAAGCGGCGGCATTCCCTTTTTCCGATGCCTGGTCGATGGCCGGGCCGCCCGGATAGGGCAAACCCAGCAATCGGCCCACTTTATCAAATGCCTCACCCGCTGCATCATCCAGCGTTGTTCCCAACAACTGGTAGCGGCCGTGGTCCGTCATCAGGAACAGATCTGTATGCCCACCGCTGACAACGAGCGTTAATAAAGGAAAGCGGATGTGCGGCGCTTCATCTGTTAACCAAAGCGAATAAATATGGCCTTCAATATGATTGATGCCCAATAATGGAAGATTGCGGCTGATTGCCAAGCCTTTAGCCATATTAACGCCGACTAACAGCGAACCGGCCAGACCCGGCCCATGTGTGACGGCGACGCAATCGAGATCGCCAAACCCGATGTGGGCTTGTCGCATCGCCTCGTCGACTACGGCATGAATAATCTCAATATGCCGGCGCGATGCTACTTCGGGGAATACCCCGCCATACTGGGCGTGTAGCTCGGTCTGGCTGGCGATTATATTGCTGAGTATACGCGTCCCGTCGGCGATTACAGCCGCCGCCGTCTCATCGCAAGACGTCTCAATTGCCAGAATCCGAGTAGATTGTTCGCTTGCTTCCATAATTTAATTTGACCATTCAACAAATATCTATTCTAGTGACACATGAGTCCGGATCACAGCGTCAAGCAGGTAGCTCGCTTGTTCAGACAACACCGTTCGCGGATCGAACAGTAAATACCCTTCCTGGATGCGCCCGATCACCGGAATTGGCGCTGCTCTCAGAGTCGCGGCTAAACTGTCGGCGCTCATCTTCGGGTGATGGATAGCGACCAACCGGGTGGGCAAGGTCGCTCCCGGCAGGCTACCCCCACCGATGCGCGATTCACCCGAAAGGGTGAACGCACTTACGCCATGTTCGCGCAGTCGCGCTACCCAGGAATCCGCTTCGATGGCTAAATCATTAATGGTTCGGGCGATCATTCGCCAGACCGGAATCTTTTCTATGGCCTGGTTAGTCAGGTAAGGGGCTAACGTGGCCGACAAGGCGGCCAGGCACAACTTATCGGCCCGGACGGCTCGTGCTAATGGATGGCGCTTCAGTCGTTCCATATGGGCCTGCTTACCGATGATGATACCGGCCTGCGGCCCGCCCAGCATTTTGTCGCCACTGAAAGCGACCACGTCGCAACCGGCTCGAAGCCCATCAATAGGCGTCATTTCCGGTTCCAACCCGAATGGCACAACATCCAGCATAACCCCGCTACCCTGATCAAACAGTAACAGTAACTGATGCTCACGGGCAAGGTCTGCGAGTTCACTCATGGCTGGTTGGCTGGTAAACCCGATGATCTTGAAATTCGAATCGTGAGTGACCAGAATCGCGGCCGTATTGTCACTCACGGCATTGGCATAGTCAGATAAATGCGTGCGATTGGTTGTGCCTACTTCTACCAGATGCGCTCCGGATTGGGCCAAGACATCAGGGATGCGAAATCCGCCGCCGATTTCCACCAACTGGCCGCGACTGACGATTACCTCTTTACCCCGGCAGAGCGCGGTAAGTATCAACAATACGGCCGCGGCATTGTTGTTGACGACCAGGGCTGCTTCTGCGCCGGTCAGACGGGTTATCAACTTTTCGGCATGGACGGTCCGGGAGCCGCGACTACCCTCCGCTAGATCATACTCGAGATTGGAATAAGCAGCCGAAACCAATTCGACGGCTGCCCGCGACTCGTTGCTCAGTGGAGCGCGCCCCAGATTTGTGTGAATAATGACGCCGGAGGCGTTGATGACCTGTCTTAAAGAAGGCTTGAGCTGATCGGCCAGACTCGCCCGAGCGGTTTCCAGAAGCGTTGTTTCATCCGGGACGTGGCCCAACCGGCCCTCGAGCAGATCAATGCGGGCCTGCTCCAGTACTGCTCTGAACGATTCGGTCACCATCGGGTGACCGAATTCGGCGATCAGGTCCGATGTCTGTTCCATCCGCAACAGGCGATCGACACCAGGTAAGGCGCGTAGGAGCGAATTTTTAGGGGATTGAATGGTCGGTGTCTTCTGCACGCTTTTTCCGTCAGATTGTGGGCTGTTGTTGTTCCACCGCCGCCGCATGCGCCCGGATTTGCAGCAATATTTCAAACAGTATCAAAACCCCCGCTACCAGGGCCGCCACGGCAATACCCATCGTGCGGTTCATTTGGAGCCAAACGCAAAAAGCGACCCAGAATCCAACCCACATCGATTGGCGGAGCACGACTAGAAAGCCAGGTGTTTCGCCGGGTCGGATCTTGGGACTGAATCGACGATTCAGGACATAGGCGATGGGCATGGCCAGCCCGGTAAAAGCTACCACGACTGAGGCCAGAAAAGCGACAATGATGTCGTTGCGGGCCGATGCCAGCAGTATACTGGCGTCTACGCGCTGCTGGGCTGTAGCCCGTACTAGTTCAAGCCGGCTGACATCAAATGGCCACATGGTGTTGACGATTTGATTGACAGCCAAAACACCGAGCATCACTAGGCCCAGTCCTAGAATGAGATATGGCACAATTCCTAAACGACGAACAATATTGTGCATGATGCGATTATACCTCATCCGGTAGATTTTGAGATTCAAGCAGATGGAGAACCGCCTGCCCATAGGCTTCACCGGCCGTAGCGGCTGGGAATTCTAAGGTCTCAGCCTCGATAGTTATTGAGCACCTTACGTCGTCCAATCGGCAGGTTAGCGCAACCTGATAGGCTGCTCCTGTGGTCTCCAGCAATTGAATCAGTTCGTCTCGCAACTGTTCTTCCGTCGGTAGCCAGACAACATCGGTGGTCAGGATATAATCAAGGGCCCACTCGGCCGTCCCATGAAAAGAAACAACCGGCCAGCCCTGCACCAGTTCCGTATACGCCATCATGTCGGCCAGAACGAACACCTTGTCATCCATGCCCCGTTCCGGGACGGCAAAAAAATCGTGGTTCGATGTGCGCCAGATTAAACCTGCGTTCTTTAAGGCCGTGGCCAGTGTAAGTGGAATCATTATGATGGTCCTGAAGGTTTGATTTGATTCGGGTTCATTCCGATGCAGTTCCTTGCCTACATGCGGCCTCGCCCCTATCATCAGGAAGACCATCGATGAAACTGCCAGCTAATTTTACCCATTTACACGTGCATTCCCATTATAGCTTAATGGGGGCTACACCAACGCTACCAGAACTGGTATCCCTGGCCCGAAAGGACGGGCTGAATCACTTGGCGCTTACGGACACAAATGCCTTATTTGGTGCGGTTGCCTTCGCCCGTGAATGCCGCGCCCATGGAATCCGGCCGATAATAGGCATGGCGGTTACCATGGCACCACCACCAGAAGAGATGTGGCCGGATCAGCTTGGTTCGCTGGGCACGCTGGTCTTATTGGCAACCAACCCCCAAGGCTACCGGTCACTTTGCCGGCTTTCGTCGATCTTGCAAGCCGACAAGGATCGCGATTTCCGTCGTCGCAACGGATTGCAATGGCAAGAATTGCGCGACACTCATGAAGGGTTATGGTGTCTGACCGGTGGGCGAACAGGTTGGCTGGAACAGGCCATACGAGACGGCCTGGAGAAGGCAGCGCGTCGCTATGTGGCGCGCATCGGCGGGATATTCGGCGAAAAATGTGCCTTGAGCCTGAGCGCCGACCTGCTCCGGCCGGAGATGAAATCGCATGCCGCGGAAATGATGAGTTTGGGTAGCCGATTTGGAATCCAGCTGGCCGCGGTTCAGCCGATCTACGTTACTGAACCGGAAAAGAGACCGACTCTGCGCCTCATGGCCGCCGTCAAGAACAATTGCCATATCGAAGGCGTGCCGGATGGAGCATTGCCTGACCGGGGTGACGAGAGTGTTTCGTTGCACTGGCCTCTACCAGAAGAAATGGCCGATGCCTTTGCTCCTTATCCTGAATTACTGGCCGTGGCCGGCGAGATTGCCGACAGTTGTGGCGACGTTCTGCCGGACGCACGATTACTCTGGCCGAGTTTGCCGGTAAAATTTGGCCTTTCTGTCGAAGCGGCTTTCCACAAGGCGGCCGAGGAAGGTTTGGCGGAACGCTATGGCGATAGGGTGCCGGCCGGGGCTGGCGAAAGACTCGCTCGCGAAATAGACGCCATCCTGGATTTCGGCTCCGCGCCTCTCTTTCTGATCATTGCCGATGTCGTCCGTTTTGCCCGTCGCCATGATATTCCGGTCAGCACACGCGGCAGCGTCGCAAACTCCCTGGTAGCCTATTGTTTGGGAATAACTACCGTTGATCCCATATCCAATGATCTGTTATTTGAACGCTTCCTCAGCCCCGCGCGGCGCAGCCCGCCGGATATTGACCTGGACTTCTGCAGCCGGCGACGCGACCAGGTGTTAGATTATATCCGGATCACCTATGGGGAAGATCGGGTAGCTCTCATCAGCACGATGAACACCTTCCGGCCGCGCTCGGCCGTGCGCGAGACGGGCAAAGCCTATGGAATACCGGAGATAGAGATTGGGAAAATGATCGCCGCCTTGCCGCGTGGCTGGCATCCTGATCCGCGTCGCCGCTCGCAGGATTCTATTGATGCGTTGCTGTTAGCGATCGAGAACGATCGCCACCGCGAAATCATTCGCCAGGCTTACGAGTTGGTGGGACGGCCGGCTCATCCCGGTTTGCATCCCGGTGGTGTAGTCATCACACCCGGCCCGCTCTCAGACACTGTCCCCCTGTTATTTACGGCCAAGGGCTTTTTAGCTACCCAATACGACCACGGCGACGTGGAGGCTATCGGTTTGCCGAAGCTCGATCTTTTGGGCATCCGTGCCCTGACAGTTTTGGCGGATGCGACCCTCTTGGTCAAACAATACCATGATCCGGAATTCCACCTAGACAACATTCCATCAGACGATTTGCTCACCGGTGATATGGTGGCGAGAGGGGCTACGGTAGGCGTATTCCAATGTGAATCAGACGGCGCGCGCCGTACTTTGAGACAATTGCAAGCGCGCAATGTAGCCGATCTGGCCGTTGCCGGTGCTTTTTTCAAGCCCGGCCCGGCGATGGGCGGCATGGCGCGTACTTTTGTGCGCCGTTATCGAGGCGAGGAACCTGTCGCATATTTGCATCCATCCCTTGAGCCAATCCTCGCCCACACCAAGGGCGTGCTCTTGTTTCAGGAACAGGTGCTGCGCGTAGCGACGGAAATCGCCGGTCTCAGCTGGGAACAAGCCGACCGACTGAGAACAGGAATGAGTAAATTCCAGGCCGCCGAGATGGATGCCCTGGCGGCCGATTTCATTGCCGGTTGTCGCCGGCCTGCCCCGGAAGGGCCTGGATATTCACAAGACCAGGCCAATGTACTTTGGGATCAGATCATTGCGTTTGCCGGTTATGGTTTTAACCAAGGGCATGCCACAGCTTATGCCGATGTCAGCTACCGGTCGGCTTACATCAAAGCGCATTGGCCGGCCGAATTTATGTGCGCTCGCTTGGCCGATGCCGGCGGGTTTCACCACCCTGCAATCTATATGGCCGAAGCAAGGCAGTTAGGGATTGCCACCAGGCCGCCGCAAGTCAATTTTAGCGGCAAACACTTCACGTTGACCTATGAGCCCGATAGCGATGGGATCGAACGGCCGACATTGTGGATGGGGCTTGATCAGGTGGGAGACTTGCGCCGGTCCACCATCAAAGCGATTATCTCGGCGGTGACCGATTCGCCTTTCACGAGCGTACATGACCTGTTAGAGCGGATTTCGTTACAATCAAAGGAAACCGATCATCTCATTCGCTGCGGGGCATTGGACGGCTTGGGTTCGAGCCGGCAAACGATGCTGGCGGATGCCGGGTTAGTCGAACGGGCCGGAAGTATTCACCAGATGGCATTCAACTTTCTAGACTCGGTCGAACCAGTTGAAACGGTCGGTCAAAGAATCGATTGGGAGACAGAAATACTAGGTCAGCCAGTTTCAGCGAACCCGCTGGAGCTAGTCGAGGAAGTTGGTGATCAGGTGGGGTTCGATCGATTGCCGGCTTCATCCGGCCGGTCCGTATCAATTCGGGCCTACCGTTTGCCGGGTTGGACCGGTGGGTCTGGTTATTTTGTGAGTAACGGCAAGTCTTATATTCATATGCGAATGAGCCGGGATGATGAGTCCGCCCGCGTTGGACGATTGCCGGTGTGGCGGCCGCTTCAGTTGACCGGACGATGGGTAACAGATAAATGGCAGGGTAATTGGTTTCAGGCTGACGCAGTTGAAACGCTGCCGGTTATTAATTGATAAGAGGTTGCCATGAAAAATAAACCGCTATTACTTTTGTGGGCAGGCTTTCTGATTGCCGGCCTTGTCGCTTGTGGAATCGAGTGGGGTAGTGAGAAAGGCGGGGTAATAGAAGGTAATTCATCAGAACCCGAGAGTTCCGCGATGGCAGGCTACACCTGGCAGCGGGTCGGCGGTATTGCCGGTTTTTGTGACGTCGTAATTATCACGGCTGACGGTATGGGAACGGTTCAATCATGCCACACGCAACCGCCGGAAATCCGGGGAGAGATACCGCTTACAACGGACCAAACCGCCCGACTAAATGACTGGGTACAACGGTTTGGATCTTTCACTCATGAGGAATCCGACCCAGCTGTGGCCGATGCGATGACCATAACTATTGTTTTCACCGGGCGCGGTCGCGATCAACCAATAGAACCTGATTTTCAGGCAATGGAAAATTTAGCCCTTGAGGTAATGCGAATAGCCGGTCAATCTGAATAGGCGGTTCCCGGATTTCTGAACCCCGCAGGAAAATTCTTTACCCGTCCTGGGTTTCACGGTATCATAGGCCAATCAGGAGCCTATTACAACATAGCCTGCCATCCCTATATGGGATTATTTTTTATCGGGTTGTGGTGAGGTCAGGAGTAAACGCGTAAGCGGAATATGTTGAAAGATCGGCCCTTCCTCATTAGCGGAATTTTGGGTCTAGGCGTCATGGCCATGACCCTTTTTCTAGCTGTCCTAGGGCCAAGGGAGTTTGGAGAACTACCTCCCGGATTTTTCACCCCTATCATCGCCTTTGAGTTCGCCGAGAGCCCTTCAGAAGTCTATCGAATGTTCATCCCCCTTAGGGCAGCCGAGGCCATGGACCGGGTCAATCAATGGGATTTCCTTTACCTGATCCTGTACGGCTTGTTTCTGGTCGCATTTTCGATAGCTTGCGTCCGCCACACTGGTAAACGGTTTTATTATTTCATCGCAGCGCTGGCCTTAGGCATCATCGTCGCCGACGCCCTTGAGAATGTCCAGCTTTTGGGTCTTACGTATCGTGTAGGATTGGATGGGGGTCATCTGGACGATTTGCTGCTGCGACTGAAAGTCTTCACCTGGTTCAAATGGGGCGGTTTGGCACTATATTTTCTACTGCTATGGCCTTATTTTCGGGGGCAGGCCGGTCGTCTGGCTCGTTTCTTGAGCGTTATCGCGTTATTGCCGGCGCTCACGGCAGTTTTAGCCTTTTTGCGCCGCGGTGTGCTGAATGAACTACTGGCGCTCTCAGTCGGGCTCATGTTCATCCTGATGACCCTTTATGCCTGGCGACAAGTATTGGCCAATCAGCCGACAGAGCAACTTTCAACTGATTTTCATCTATCAAACGGATAAGGAGAGAGACAATGGAGTTTTGGCTAAACGGTGAACTAAAACAGTATGACGCTGACCCAGACCTGCCACTCCTGACTTATTTGCGCCTGGAGGAAGGGATCATCTCGCCCAAGGACGGCTGCGCGCCTCAGGCCGCCTGTGGCTGCTGTGCTGTCGATCTCAATGGCAAGGCTGTCCTGGCTTGCGTCACGCCCATGAAAAAGGTTGCCGCCGCGCAGGTGACCACTATTGAGGGGCTGGGCGATTATCGACAAAAAATCTTCGCGAATGCCTTTGTGAGTAAGGGGGGCGTTCAGTGTGGCTTCTGTATCCCAGGTATGGTCATCCAGGCTAATGCACTCATCAACAAGAATAACGAGCCGTCCCGGGATGAGATCACCAAAGCACTAACTCCTAATCTTTGTCGCTGCACCGGTTATAAGAAGATCATCGATGCAGTTGAGTTGGCCGCCGAGGCTATCCGCAAGGAAGAGGAAGTTCCACCGCCCGTACCCGACGCTCGAGTCGGCCACCGCCATCCTAAATATGAAGCGGCCGATCTGGTGCTGGGCCGCCATGAATATGTCGCCGACATCTTTCTGCCAGGCATGGTCTACGGCGCGTTGCGATTCAGCGACCATCCGCGCGCGCGTGTCTTAAGCGTGGACATCGGGGCGGCCGAGGCTCATCCCGGCGTGATTCGTGTTTTGACGGCCGCGGACGTGCCCGGCGAGCGGTACATCGGGCTTATCCGCAGGGATTGGCCATTGATGATTGCCATTGGTGAGGTTACACGCTACATCGGTGATGTGCTGGCGGTCGTTGTGGCCGAGACGGAAGCCATCGCCCGGGCCGCGTCGGTACTGATTCAGATTGAGTATGAGGTGCTGGATCCGGTGACTGATGTGCATCAGGCCTTGGAACCGGCCAGTCCGGCCATCCACGATGGGGGCAATCTGTTGTCATCGACTATTGTCAAACGGGGTGATATGGCTGCGGCATTGGCGGAGACCGTATACACGGCGCAGGGAGAATACCAAACGCAGCGCATCGAACACGGCTATATGGAACCGGAATGCGCCATCGCCTTGCCGGCCGGCTATACGGCTGCCCACAACTACTTCAATCAGCCGCTTCGCCCGGAAATCGCCGACGCCTTGTCTTCGAACGGGGAGAAGCTACACGTCCTTTCGCAAAGTCAGGGCGTCTACGAAGACCAGAAGCAGCTTGCTAGTTTGTTGAACTTGCCCCTGGAAGAGGTGCGCGTGACCCTCATTCCTAACGGCGGTGGCTTCGGCGGCAAAGAAGACCTTTCGGTTCAAGGACACGCCGCCCTGGCCGCGCACTTGCTTGGCGTGCCGGTAAAGATCGGACTCACTCGAGACGAGTCCATCGCTATGCATCCCAAACGTCACCCGATCTGGATGGACTACACCGTCGGCTGCGATCGGGAGGGCAAGTTAACCTTTGTAAAAGTGAAGTTCGTCGGCGATACCGGCGCTTATGCTTCGGTTGGAATGAAGGTTCTGGAGCGTTCGGCCGGTCACGCCACCGGCGCTTATCATGTGCCATCGGTCGATGTGGAAGCGTTGGCGGTTTACACTAACAACATCCCTTGCGGCGCAATGCGAGGCTTTGGCGTCAATCAGGCGGCGTTTGGACTGGAGAGTTGTCTCGACGACCTATGCCGGCAAGGTGGCTTTGATCGTTGGCAATTTCGCTTCGACAACGCCTTGCAAAATGGCGGCATGACTTCAACCGGGCAGGTCATTGAGGGCGGTGCGGGCGTGCGTGAGACGCTGTTGGCGGTGAAAGAAGAATTCTACGCGGCCAAGTATGCGGGTATCGCTTGTGGCATCAAGAACACCGGCATCGGCAACGGCATGCCTGACGGCTCGGACGTATGCATCACCATCGCCGCGCCCGACAAGGTGATCATTGACCATGGCTGGACAGAAATGGGACAGGGTGTCCACACCATTGCCGTTCAGACACTTTGCCACGAAACGGGGATCGACCCGAGTCTGGTCGAGGTTCGTGTAGATACCACCTATCGCCAGGAGGCGGGCATGACAACGGCTTCACGTGCGACCTCGCTGGTCGGAAATGCCATCATCAACGCCGCCGCCCGAATGCGCGAAGATTTGAAAACCTACACGCTGGCCGAACTGGCTGGCCGCCGCTACGAAGGTGCGTGGGTGGTCGATTGGACGACCAAGCCCGGCAAGGCCGAAGGCAACGATATCAAAACCCACTATTCCTATAGCTATGCCACTCAATTGGTAATCCTCGACGAGGACGGGCAGATCGTCAAAGTAACGGCCGCCCATGATGCGGGTAAGATCTATAACCCAACTCTGTTCGAGGGCCAACTGGAAGGTTCCATCCATATGGGTCTGGGCTATGCCATCAGTGAGGACATGCCGATGGAAAATGGCCGGCCCAAAACCACTCGCCTGCGCCAGATGGGTATCCTCCGGGCCAAGGAGATGCCGGAGATGGAGATCATCGGCATCGAAGTGCCCGATCCTTACGGTCCCTACGGAGCGAAGGGCATCGGTGAGATTGGTCTGGTGCCGACCGCAGCTGCCGTCGCCAATGCACTTTACCAGTTCGACGGCGTCCGGCGGACTTCGCTGCCAATGGACTTGCCGAAGAAGTCGCGTACGGTGGTAAAATCCGGCAATCGTACAGAATGATTAGTGGGATTGTTTGGGAGATTTGCAACTTGGTGAACGATGTATTGGCAAGACCATTCTCCAGGCGCACCATCTATGAAAGATGGTGATATGAGGCGAATGCTCGTTATGGCCAAAGACGCAGGTGATAATTAGATTGTTCAGGATTAAAGGGATCGTCAAGTCGAGTTACTAAAGTTAGATATCTCCACGTGATCAAAGAGTACGTGGTGATATGGACACAAAATCAACGCATGAACTATCAAAATGACCTTCAATTCGGCTATTTCCTCACTCCGGATGCCTCTGACTATCCCGAGTTATTGCGCCGGGCGAAGGTCTGCGACGAGCTAGGTTACGATCTCATCGGCATTCAGGACCATCCCTACCAGCGCAGCTTTTTGGATACATGGACGCTCTTAGCCGTTCTCGCAGCCCAAACCGGGCGGATTCGGCTTTTCCCGGATGTTGTCAATTTGCCCCTTCGGCCGCCTGCCATGTTGGCCAAGGCGGCCGCTTCGCTGGACGTGATGACCGGTGGCCGGATTGAACTTGGCCTCGGCGCGGGAGCATTTTGGGAAGGCATTCGGGCGATGGATGGCCCCCAACGCACGCCCGGAGAAGCCGTCGGAGCATTGGAGGAGGCTATTCAGGTGATTCGCCTGTTATGGAGCGGAGAGCGAGGTGTGCGCTTCGAGGGTGATTTCTATAACCTGCGCGGGGTTCACAGCGGCCCTGTTCCGGCGCACCCTATCGGCATCTGGATCGGTGCCTACGGTCCCCGGATGCTTAATCTGACAGGGCGACTTGGCGATGGTTGGGTGCCATCCTCATCATACGCGCCACCGGAGAAACTGCCGGAGATGCAGGCACTCATTGATGAGGGAGCGGCTCAATCCAACCGGAAGCCGTCCGCAATTAAGCGAATTTACAACGTGATGGGTGAGATCGGTGCAAAACCGTCTGAGAAACCTTTTCACGGTCCGGTTGAACAATGGGTGGATGAACTGACTCATCTGAAGTTGGAAATCGGCATGGATACATTTATTGTGGGATTGCCCGAACCGCCGGGAGATCAGTTGGAACGAATGATAGCCGAGATCGCGTCGCAAGTACGCGAGAATTTAGCTAGTGAATCGTAAGCGCGTCCACGGTCCCATACACTCGAACAGCTGGAAGCGGACCAAAACAGGCAACAATTGCCCAGGCGAGTCCGTCCTACGCAGCCAGT
>JAWOHK010000221.1:0-5941 GCA_046485205.1 Chloroflexota bacterium
AGGCCGGCCAGCATCAACAGGCTGTCACACCCGGCTAGCTGTTCGGCGTAGCGTGTCAGCGTGTTAAGGAAGGTGCTGCCGACCTCCGAGTGGCCCCGCAAGGCCAGGATGACGACCGCATGGCGCGTGGCGCCGGTGACCTCCGGCAGCTGGGCGCTAAACACCGGCGCGGCAGCATAAAACAGGCTGCCGTAGGGCATGAGGATGGTTACCTGGCCGGCGGGCACGACCGCCGGCGGCTCTGTCTCCACCGGATATTGCCCTGGTCCGATATCCCAGGCTTTGACGGTGACTTTGTTGGACTGCTGGAAGACGTAGAGCACCACGGCCAGAGCCACGCCCAGCAACACGGCGTATTGCAGCGGGATGAACAGGGCGGCTAAAAAGGTCAGAGCCATCACCGCTTGCTGCACGATGCCCGTCCGCCAGACCATGCTGATTTGCGCCGGCTTCAGCGTGCGGAAACCGACCACGATTAATAAACCGGCCAGCGCCGGCATGGCGATAGCGCCCACGAACCGGCCGAATAACAGGATCGTCAGGGCCATCACCACCCCGGCGAAGATGTTGGCCAGGCGGGAACGCGCCCCGGCGCTGACCACCAGGGCCGTGGCCGAGAGCGAGCCGGCCACAGCCGTGCCCTGGAACAGCCCGGAGAAGATATTGGCCACGCCCTGCCCGACAAAGTCGCCGGAGGCTTCGGGGTAACGACCGTCGGGGTTGGGGATGGATTGGGAGATGCCCGCTCCCTGCATCAAGCCGACAAACGTCAGGGCCAACGCCGGGATGATCAGGCCGGGAACGGCGGCCAGCGAGGGCAGCATCGGCCGCGGTAGCGAATCGGGAATATAAGCCACGTCGCGCACCAACGCCACCTCGTTGGCGCCCAACAGGGGCACAGCCAGCGAGGCGACCACCATCGCCACCACGATGCCCAACGACTTCAGGCTCGTCTTCTCCAACGTTAGGATCAAGATGATCGTCAGGACACCTATCATGAGGGTCGGCAGATGAACCTGGTTGAGATTTTGCACCAGATCCCATGTCCGGAAGACGCGGTTCGCGCCGGTGGTGCTGAAGCCGGTGAGGTCGTCCAATTGCCCCAGAATGATGAGCACGGCGACAGCATTGATGAAGCCGGTCATGACCGCATTGGGGACAAAGCGCACCAGCGAACCGAGCTTGAACAGCCCGGCGGCCAGCATGAACAACCCGGTGAGGATCGCCAGTGTGAACAGCGGTGCGTTCGGGTCAGGCCCGCGGGTGATCTGGGGCACGCTGGCCACCACCAGGGCCATGGCGCTTGTGGCTTGAACGGACATGAAAGCGGAACTGGTGAAAAACGCGCCGGTGAACGTGCCCATCATGTAGCCGTACAGGCCGTAGATGGGGTTGATGAGCGCCAGCAGACCGTTGGCCAGCCCGTCGGGGATGCTCTGAATGCCCAGAACCAGCCCGGCGGTCAGGTCTTCGCCGATGGTATTGCGGTTGATAAACTGTCTTTTCATGTCGATGATGATTACCGATCAAACGAACGAGAACGTCTGTGTCACCGGCAATGGCGGCCGGGACAACCCGGCCGCCGGATAAACCAAACAATGAATTTAGCGATACTAACCCATTAAGCGGGTCTGGTGGTCAGGATTGCGCCCAACCGCCAGACCCGCCCGATCGTTTACGGAATTCTGTTTGCCAGCACGGCGATCTGGTTGCCGGCCGAGCGAATCTCCAGTGTGTCGCCGTCGAGGCGGAACGTGGCCGCGGAGGGCAGCGCATTGGTCAGGAATTCAGCTTCCTGTTCCATGATACCTTCCGGCTCCGAGCACACTTGTTGGGTCGAGGCGGGCGGGTCGATGGTGATGTTGTTGCCGTTGACCCGATAGGCGGAGGTGTAGTTATTGCAGCCGCCATTGCCAACCAGACTGCCGTCCGCGCCGAACTCCATTGTCAGGCGGGTGCCGGGCAGCGGCGTGACCAGACCGCCCCGGCCGTTGTCATAGTTCACCACTTCCCAGCGTGTCCCGGACAGCGGATCCGGCGCCGTGCCGTTGACGTTGATCGTCACCTGGCGGAAGACCACGGTCCCATCGCGCTGCAAGACACGCATCTCATAGGTTGTCGTAGCGGTGGGGCACACTTCCTCGGTACCCTGACCGGCGCGCGGAAAACGCTCGTACGACTCGCCCTGCGGATAGACCCACACCGCCTGGATGTTCTCCACCGACCAGCGCAGCGTCGTACATTCGCCCTGGTTGATTTCGGTGCGGTCGGCCCCGAAAGACAGAACCGGGGCTGGGGTGGCGGTGGGCGGTGGCGGCGGGGTCGGCGTCGGCGCGGTTGTCGGCACAATCACCAATGGCGGGTCCACCGCCAGAACGGGGACATCTTCGGCATTGGTGGCGATGACGAAATCGGCCGAGGCCCAGCCCACGCCACCCGGCGTGGACGGCACGGCCGCGGCCCACCACCGACCGTCGGCGCTGCGGCCTACGATCTCGCCCTCGTCGCCAAAGCGGGCGAAACCGATCACCGGGAAGTTGATGCCGGGGCCGGAACGGAGGTTGAGACCCTGCGGCGCGGTGACGCGGCCGGTCGGCGCGGCCGGTGCCGGCTCCGGCAGGTCTATGGCGAGAATGCGAGTCATGACGACCGCCAGCTGGTCATCCGCCGTACGCAAATACAGTTGGTTACCCAGCAGGTCGTAGGTGGCGGCGCCGGCCAGGGCGGCCAGGTATTCGCTCTCCTGTACCATCACGCCCGGCGGCTCGGCGCAGAAACGATCCGTGGTGCCGATCTCCCCGATCGTGATGTTGCCGTCACCGGCCGTGATGTCGCCGAAATACTGGTTACAACCGGCGTTGCCGGTCAGGTCGCCGTCGACGCCGAAGTTGGCCGATATCTCGGTTCCTTCGATGAGACCGACGACGGCCTCGCGCCCATTGTTATAGGACACCACTTCCCAGGCCGTATCGGCCAGGTCGCTGGATTGGGCGGCGAATGTGGCCACCACCTGGCCATCCGACAGCAAAGACAGGCTGTCCTCGTCCATTGTGAAGCTGTCGGTCCCGGTCAGGGCGGAATTGAAGGCGTCGGCCTGGGCCATCACTTCCTCCGGGCAGGCCATCATCGTGGATGCGCCGGCCGGGTTGATGGTCAGGTTGTTGCCGTCCTGGGTGAAGGTCGTGTTGAAGTTGTTACAACCGTCCGTGCCGGAAAGCGTGCCGTCTGCGCCGAACTCTATGGTCGAGGCCGTGCCGGCGATGGGCAGCTCGCCGTTCAGCGCGCTCAGCACCCAGCCCGTGCTCGCCAGATCGGCGCCCGTCTCCGGGGCAGCTTCGGCCGTGGCGGGCACAAACGTCGCCACAACCTGGTCGCCGGCCAGCAGGCTCAGCTGGTTGTCGGTGGCGGTGAAGCCGGTGACGCTGGCCAGAGCGGTCATGTAGGCCGCTGCCTGGTTCATCACGGGATCGGGGCAGGCCATCATCGTCGATGCGGCGGGCTGGGTGATGGTGAGAGCCGCGCCGTCCTGGGTGTAGCCGGTGGTGAAGCGGTTACACCCGTCCGAACCGGCGACGGTGCCGTCGGTGCCGAATTCGAGGGTCACGGTCGTGTCGGCCAGCGGCAGGCGGCCGTTCAGCGAACTCAATTGCCAGCTGGTCCCGGCCAGGTCGATGGCGGATTCCGGTTCGGCCGCCTGTTGGCAGGCGGCCAGGAGGAACAGAGCCATTGTTAACAAAGTAAGTCGGATGATTGCTTTCATAACCTGATGAATCTCCTATCAAGACGCTACAACGAAATCATCGCCCCTGTTCGTAGTGGGCAATTCATTGCCTGCGATGGCGATAAATCGCCCACTACGAACCCCAGATATTGGTGGGGAGTTTAGCTAGGCATGCGCCATCCTATCGATGGCCACGGTGACAGCCAGGATCACGAAATCGGTTTGCCCCGTTTCGGGCCGAGCTTACTGGTCGAAACTCTGCTCCATCTTTTTGAGCACGTCGTCTACGGTGAAGCTCGCCGCTTTCATGCGCGGCGGGAACTCCTTGAAAGTCCCTAGAAACTCGCGCACAATGTACTGGGCGGCATAGGTCAGGTAGACGCGGTCGATCATCCAGGCCCAGTAGGTGTTGGAGGTGATATCCGCCCGCTCGAAGGGGTCGGTGCGCAGGTTGAAGATCTTGGGCACGCGCAGAAAGACGAACGGTTCGGCCCAAATCTGGACCGTGCCCTGGACGCGTTGCTCGGCGAAGACGAACTTCCAGTTGTCGTAGCGCAACCCGACCAGATCGCCGTCGTCGGAGAAGTAGATGATCCCCTGGCGCGGTCCCTTGTCCGTCTGGCCGGTGAAGTAGGGCAGGAAGTTGTAGCCGTCGATGTACACCTTGAATTCTTTGTCGCCAGCCTGATGGCCCTGCTTCAGCTTCTCGTTGATCTCCGACTCGCCGGCCGCGGCCAGAAAAGTCGGCAGCCAGTCGGTGTGGCTGATGATCTCGTTGGAAACCACGCCCGCCGGAATCTTGCCCGGCCAGCGGATCATCTCCGGCACGCGGAAGGCACCCTCCCAGTTGGAGTTCTTCTCATTGCGGAAGGGGCTCATCGCGCCGTCGGGCCAGGTGTTGATGTGCGGACCATTGTCGGTCGAGTACATGACGATGGTGTCCTCGGCGATGCCCAGTTCGTCCAGCAGTTCGAGCAACCGGCCCACATGCTTGTCATGTTCGACCATCACGTCATGGTAAAAAGACTGCCAGTGCCCGGCCTGACCCAGCACATGCTCCGGTGGGCGGACATGGAAGTGCATCCAGGTGGTGTTAACCCAGACGAAGAAAGGCGTGTCGTCGTCGTGGGCACGCCGGATGAAGTTCTGGGCCGCGTCCACGAACTCGGTGTCGCACGTTTCCATGCGTTTTTTGGTCAACGGGCCGGTATCCTCGATGCGTTGCTTGCCGACGCGACCCCAGCGCGGATGCTCGGTAGGATCGTCTTCCTCGGTGGCCCAGGAATGAATGACGCCGCGCGGGCCGAAGAACTTCTTGAAATTGGGGAAATCCGCCTCGGGCGGATAGTCCACATGCTCCGGCTCCTCTTCGGCGTTGAGGTGATAGAGGTTGCCGAAAAACTCGTCGAAGCCGTGGGCGGTGGGCAGGTACTTATTCTTGTCGCCGAGGTGGTTCTTGCCGAACTGGCCGGTGGTATAGCCCAACGGCTTGAGCAGCTCGGCGATGGTGGGGTCCTCGGCCTGCAAGCCGATGTCCGCGCCCGGCATGCCCACCTTGGTCAGGCCGGTGCGATAGGGGTTCTGCCCGGTGAGGAACGCGGCGCGGCCGGCGGTGCAACTTTGCTGGCCATAGGAATCGGTAAACCGCATGCCTTCGTTGGCAATGCGATCGATGTTGGGCGTGCGATAGCCCATCAACCCGTCGCTATAGCAACTCAGGTTGGTGATGCCGATGTCATCGCCCCAGATCACTAGGATATTGGGTTTGCTGTTGAGCATGGTTTTTTCTCCTTGGTTTAATTTGGGGCGATACAATCGAACGGGGTGAGACTAGCAGGAAGGTATCTTCTCGGCTAATCGCAGGCTGCCTCTCCGGTTGCCTCGTCCATGGGACAGCTAATTATCATGCGCCATCATGTCTATGGCCACGGTGACGGCCAGGATCACGATGTCGTTTTGGCTCGGCTCAATCTGGACGCCGTAGGTGTCGGCCACGCGAAACCACTTCCGTGATACTTCGGCGATCTTGCGATTGCCGTCACCGATCGTGTATTCGAGACTCAGGATATTGCCTTGCACTTCGAGATCGGGGCCGTCGCCGATTTTCACCGTAAAGCGGTGGCGCAGAGGCGCGATCAGGGCCTTTTTGACGGTGGCCAGCGGCTCATCGTTGGGGACTTCAATCGTCTTGGTATCCTTGACACGCACCAGCCGCTCCTG
>JAWOHK010000096.1:0-8694 GCA_046485205.1 Chloroflexota bacterium
GCCCCATATCAACAACCGCCTCTATAAGGATATAAGAAGTGCGTCACTCTGCAAGACCAGTTTATCACCAGAAACAACCTCATTACACCATGATACCAGAATCGTTGACGCTGTATTGATGTATCAGGATGCCGTTGTTGACGTTTTGTTGACGCTGGTGGTGATAATAGGTATAAGGATTTGGTTTCTCACTGCAACTGATCAGCTAAACAGAATTGACATTCGATCTATTTGTATGCTACATTGCAACAGCGTCATTGCCTGAACATCGTTCACTCATAAGACTCAACAATCTAGCCAAGACTTCGAGTGTATTAAACTGAATACTATACGATAGGTTTGTCTCGCCAGACGGGATTGTGCCAGTAACAGCGATTTTAGTGGCAGTTGTGTTCACCTTAACTGTCTTTACGGTGAGATCAGAATCCATTCTCTATCCGGTATGCCGGCTCGGCAGGTCCGTAACCCGGTGCTTTGGTGTAGTTCATATCGATCGAGTATTGCCATAGAAATGGTAAAAAGGAGTTAACCATGGCCGATGAGATCATTCGCAATGAATATGGCGAGGCAGTGTTACTGAGTAACCTGACAAGCAAAGAAGGATTAGAGTCGTTCGGTGGAGCGACCCCTGTTCAGGTGGCCGATAATTTCATCAAAAATAATCTGAATGAATTAGGACTCAGCCAGTCGCGTTTGGAGGGCGATGATTCAGCACTTGAGAGTGCGGTCGATCCCAATGACCCGATTATCCTCTTCTCACACGAAAAGGATATCAGCGGTTCCTCCGTAGTCGTCTATGACCAATTCGTCATGGGATTAAATATTTTTGACTCTCGAATGGGGGTCAGTATCGATAACTCCGACATAGCCGTCACATCCGTTCAGTCGTCGATGCATGGTCAGGTGTCGGTTGCCAATCCTGAACAGTATGCAAGTGGAATGGAACCTAAGACCCTAACCTTAACTGCCTTGAAGAAAAAGCTGGGAATTGAATTAGAGGAAATGTCCGATGGACGGATCGAACGGCAGGTCGTTTATCGATTCGAACCCGATGAGCGGGTCGAGGTGATTGAGGATGAGCATGGCAGTTGTTTTGGCGGGCATGCTCCGCCGCCCCCTGACTTGCCTCCGTTACCTGACGGCATTGAGAAAGGCGAGCATTACATCGTTAATGAGGTTTTATTTCGGGCAGCCCGGCAACCTGGAGAACCGCCTGTCAATTGGCGAGCTCTGGTTGAACCAGCAACAGGTGCGGTTCTTTATATCCGTGCGTTGGTGGCCGGAGCGTTTGGTATGGTGTTCGCCAAGGATCCGCAAACTCAAAATGGGTCTGTTGTAAACGGTACCTCCACAAATGCGGTGTTGAACCCGCTCCGTACAACAGTTTCCTTATCGGGTATCCTGGCAACGACCCCGCAACCGTTAAATGGCGAATATGTTGAATTGGCGGAGACGAGTGCCCCGGTTATCGCCGCACCAATCGTGCCTAATCCGGCCGTGGCCTTTAATTTTGACGTTCGCACTGACCATTTTTCGGCCGTCAATGCCTACTTCCATTGCGATAAATTATTTCGAACCATGGCCGATTTCGGCTTCAATGTGCCCAACTATTTTGACGGTACAACTTTTCCCGTGCCGGTTGACCATCGCGCGTTGGGTAACGCAGTCAACGCGCAGGCACCCGGCAATGCGGCCGGCAACGGTCTGGGCGAGCTTCGTTTCGCCCTCCTTCAGGCCGGTGAGCCGATTGGTATTGCGACATCAAATCGGGTGGTCTGGCATGAGTTCGGTCATGCATTGCTTTGGGATCATGTTAATTCACCCAATTTCGGCTTCGCCCATTCCGCCGGTGACAGCTTGGCGTCGATTCTCAACGATCCCGGCTCCAAAGCCTCGGATCGATTCGACACCTTTCCCTGGGTGCAAGCCGGCACACCAATTGGCCGTCGGCATGATCGAGAGGTTGCTAGCGGTTGGGCCTGGTTCGGGCCAAACTACAATACCCAATATAACGGGGAGATGATCCTGTCAACGACCCTTTTCCGCCTCTACCGTTCTCTAGGCGGTGATTCGAATACCTTGGCTACCCAGACCCGGGCCGCGGAAACAGTCGCTTATCTTATATTCAAAGCGATCGGCTTACTCGTCGCCACAACCCAATTTCCAGACGTCTTCGTCAGAAAGCTTCAGGAGGCAGATTTAACGACACCCAACTTCAAGGGAATTGCCGGTGGCGCGTTGCACAAAGTCATCCGCTGGACATTCGAAAAGCAAGGTTTGTTCCAACCCGGTGCCCAACCCGGACAGGGTAACGGTGTCATGACGGAAGGAAACCCGCCGGTCGTTGATGTCTATATCGATGATGGCCGCAATGGAGAATATCAATATCTGGCCAACCACTGGTCGTGCCAGGATATGTGGGTGCGAAATTCAGCCGATGGTGGCATGACCCATCAGAATCCGTTGGTTGGCTTGACGAATTACATGTACGTCCGGGTCAAGAATCGCGGATTGCAGGCAGCAAATGGCGTCTATGTCGATGCCTACCACTGCTTGCCGGGCACAGGGTTGGCATTTCCTGACGACTGGATGGCCATGGCTACACCGTCCCTGCCGGCCGCCGGGCCTATTCCGCCGGGCGGTTCCACCATCATCGGCCCCTTCGCCTTTGTGCCCACTCAGGTCAATCATGAATGCCTGCTGGCTATAGCCCATGCTGACGACGATCCGGGTAACGACACCACCATAACAGGCACGATCCCCGAACACCGCTTTGTTCCGTTTGATAATAATATCGGTCAGAGGAATGTAAACCCGGTATTTCCCTCGTTCAAGGAGCTGCTAAAGCTGTTTCGCAAACACCTGTTGTGGGTGCGTAATCCGTTTCGGGAAGTGGTTGTGTGCCGGATTGAAATCGAATTGCCCCGCTTCCTGCGTCGCCTCGGGTGGGAAATGCGCGTTCTCTCAGCCGGTGGTCAAAAGTTCGAGCTCGGCCAGCGCGAGCGGCGCGAAATCGTGTTTAATCTGGAGCCGGGCGAGGACTTCACGCCTGACATGGCCCACCGGGCTATCGCCGAAGGTGATAATGAGATCAGGATTTCGACCTATCTCAATGACGATCTCTCTGGTGGCATGAGCTATTTGCTCTCGTTCGAATCCGGGAACGAAGATAAGCCACCGGAAGAGGACAAGCCAGAGGAGCCGCCCATCGACAGACCCACGCGTCCCCTGACGCTGGAGGAGGTTATCCTCATCTTACGCGAAAATTGGCCGAGTTCGGAATAATCCCTCGGTTAGTTAGGGCGAATCGGCACCAGTTGCCTGGAGGTCGATCTGGAATCTGGCTCGAGTTTGGATGACCGGTAATCAATAGGCCGCGATCAGGTCCCTGGAAAAACAGGACCTGATCGCGGTCGAAATGGAGATGAAACGATGTCCACCCGTATAGCCCCTGTTAGCAGGGCGATCATCATGCTGGATCAATCCTCCGGCGAACTTCGCGAGGACGAGGACGCATTGCTCGGCCTCGATCTCTGGCCCGAAACCCGCTCAGCGCTTTCAAGTTCTTTCGCCGGTGAACTGGAGGCGACGATCGTCGTTCCGACTCAACTAGAGGCCGGGTTGGTGACCGATCTCTCCGGCTGGCTCGAGGGGTTAATGGTGCGGTTTATCTCAAGGGAACCGGCTATCAGTGATTTAATAGAGACGATGTCTGGCCTCGTTCCGGATGCCGGTTCAACTGCTTTTATCGCCGCAGATCGACGGCTTCGCGGCGAAGCAGCCAATGCGGGCATGCATCCTGCGCCGCATATTGCGGTGTTGCCGATGATGCGCCGGGGCGAAGTCCCTGAAGCGGTACGCCTGGTCGGATCCCAGGAGACACTGCGCCGTCTGGCCCTCAACGAAGACGTGATCCCTATGCATTTCCAGCCAGAGCGCGGCATCAACTGGTCGATGATCGCTCTGACGGCCAGCCAAAGCCGGATAACCGCGGTCCTACAAGGTATAGCTCTTCAACCGCTCTCATACGATCCGATGACCGAGGACCTGTTCTGGGTGCGAATAGATGGCGATTCGGTCGAGGTACGTGAAGCTCTCGCCGAGCGCGATATCCTGTATGCTGAACCCGGCCAAGTCCTCATCGCCCTCGGATCCGAGGAAAGCCCTCAAGCTCTCGTCCTCCACGGAGCACATGGTCACACGGAGATGCTAATCCCCTCGCCTGAGTTGTTGCGTCCCGCTCTCCGGGAAAGCGGCGACTTCGCTGGTGTCGATCTCCGCACGCTGTCGGATGACATTTTGGAACCGGTTAGCAGCATCCCGATAAATCCCGCCATTTTGAGGTATTATCGCCCGTCGTGCCGCGTGGTTACATCCGAGTATGAAACCGACTTGAATCGCTACACCGGTCTGGCGGCATTGGACGCGAACGGTCCGATTATCTCGCGCCACAGCGCCCACCCGCACAATAAGCGGACAGAAAATCAACTTTTGGCCGATTTGAAGACGATTGGCTATTGCGCTTATCGGCATACTTTCATGCACGCCGGTCAAACCCATTCAAATATCATCGCTGATTTGCCGGGAAGAGGAGTTTTCCAAATTCGACCGGAAATATGGCGGCGCTACCGCGAGATACTGCGGAATAATCCGTTTCCTCATCCTCTCCCCGTTCTAGACCAGGAGACCGATACCTTAGCCAGGTTTCCCGAGCTCGCGGAAACAATGCTCGAGGAGATCTCGGATGTGGAATTACGCCATCAGATCGAGGAAATATTTGCACTGTATCCCTGGTATCCTTGGTGGAAAGATTTGTGTCTCCTGACAGGGATTGGGGCAGATCTGGTGGTCGTCGGCTGTCATTTGGACTCCACGGCTGGATTCGAACCCGGCTATGTGGCCGCCAGTGATCCTGCACCGGGGCGTGATGACAATGCTTCCGGCTTGGCAGGTGTTCTGTCTTTGGCCCGCTTCTTGTGGCCGCTGCGCAGTCGATTTACCCATACGGTGCGTTTCTGTTTCTTTAACGCTGAGGAATCCGGTCTGGTTGGTTCCAAAGCCTACGCGGCAAAATTGAAAAGTCTTGGCGCGCCGATCCGCGCTGTCATTTGCTTGGATATGATTGGTTACAATTCCGATCCGAATAGGATTTTCGAGATACATGCCGGATTTACTGATCCGGCCATTCGCGATCTCAGCCTGCCGCTGGTCGACCCGGTGGCCAATGCTGCCGCTGCTTATGGCCAGTTGGCCCCTGCTCAAGTCTATTCGGGTACGAGTTGGAATGGAGCGCCGGATCGATCTATCTTTGACGGCGCAATCAATCGCTCTGATCATGCAGCGTTCCATCAGCAAGGTTACGGAGCGATTTTGGTCAGCGAGGATTTTTTTGCCAACCTGGCATCGGAACCAAACGCTGACCCGAATCCAAGTTACCATCGTGCGGCAGATACAACGATCGATTTGGCCTATGCCAGAGACATCGTTTGTGCGGTGTCGAAGGCTGTTGTGGCGCTGGCGCAGTAAGCTAGATGGAAGGCGAAATCCATAGCTTGCCCCGGGGTGCCGGGCCATCTAATTGTGTGAGATTATCACTGGCAGCACGCAGAACAGCTGGATCAGCATGCCGTTCATCAGTACCACCGGCGGCAATTATGCTGCCAAGATAAGGACACTCAACAAGTTCGCAGCCCAAACCGCACTCTAACCCCGCTCTTTGGCCGCGGGAAGGGGATATGGCGATAGGTCAAATCTTGCTCCGGCTCCAGCGCCCACTCGTAATCGCGCAGCAGCAGGGCCAGCATCACCCGCATTTCGGCGTAGGCGAAGTTGGCCCCCAGGCAGATGCGCGGCCCGCCACCGAAGGGGATGTAGCTGTGCGGCGGCCGCTTTTCATCACCCAGCCAGCGCTGCGGGTCAAAGGTCGCCGGGTCGGGCCAGACGGCCGGATTCTCATGTGTCCCGGCGATCTCCAGTCGCACCACCCAGCCGTTCGGGATGCGATAGCCTTGATACGCGGCATCGCGTCGCATGACCCGGAAGGAGCCGATGACCGGCGTGACGGCGCGCATCGATTCGTCCAGCACCGCGTTCAGATAGGGCAGGCGTTTGAGTTGCTCCAGGTCGGGCACGGCACACAGCTTCGCCTCATCGACCTCTGCCCGCGCCCGCGCCAGGGCATCCGGCCGCTGGGCCAGTTGCAGCATCAAGTTGGTCATCACCGTCACCGTCGTATCGTGTCCGGCGAAAAGCTGGTTGTGCATTTCGTCGACCACCTGGTCGTGGGGCAGCGGCTGCCCGGTCTCGTCGCGGATTCCCAGGATAGCTCCCAGTAGATCGGGCGGCTGCTCCGGCAGCACCTGGCGTCGACGGATGATGGCATCGATGGCTGCGCGCAGTTTCTTGTTGGCCCGCAGCGCCCGGCCGTAGGTCGTCCACGGCCAGTTGAGCGGCACGGCCGATAAACCGGCCGTCCAGCGACGGAAGTGGCGGCTTAGAAAGTCGATATCTACCTGCGGGTCGTCGCCCAGCAGCAGGGCCACGATCAACTCGAAGACCAGCTTCTGGTTGGCGGGAATGAGCGTGATGACCTCACCAGCGGCCGCCCAGCGATCATAGTGGCCTGTGGCGATGCGGACGAAAGTCGGCGCGAAGGCGGCCATAGCGCTGTGGCGAAACTGCGGCATCAGCAACCGGCGGCGGCGGGCGTGTTCCTCGCCGACCAGCATGGCTGTGCAGTTGCCGCCCAGCAGGCGGCGCGTGGTCGGATTCCAGCGGTTCTCCAGGTAGTCGCCCTCGCCATTGAAGATCCAGCGGTTGCTGTCGTCACCTAATAGGAAGACGGTTGGCGCGCCCAGCAGGTGGGTCTTGAAAATGTCGCCGTAGCGGGCGCGGCGCTCGGTCACGAATTGGTGCGGGTCGCGGCCGAAATGGAGCGTCTCGCCCAGCCATGGCAGGCCAAAATTGCCCGGCGGTAGCGGCAGAGTGGAGAGGTCACGGCCGGGTGTTCTGTGGGGGCAAGGGCTATCGGGAGAGGAGAGTTGGGGAAGCATGGAATGGTAGTCCCATCATTTCATAATCAGCAGGTAGCGGCCGGTAGTCGATCGTCGACATACGATGTTTGATACTCAGTATCCGCGATTGACCGGTTGTTGTCCACTATCGTTTCGCCGGTTGGAAAGGGGAATGTGGTCGCCGGGCGGGTTCAATAAGTGCCTGCCAACGCTACCTGTGGGAACATCCCTGCTCTCCGGCCGGGTTGGCCGATCTCCCTGCTCATGAGTGTAGACCTCCCGCAACCCTCTTCGTATGCACAAATCAGGCCAATCGTGTATACTTCAGGTACATTCAGGTTTCCGCGCTCCCACTCCGGCTTCCCTTCGAACCGGCTGCTCCCGGTTTCGCTGAAAATTGACCGTCTATCCGCTATACCGGTGTCCCGGCTCCGGCCCGGCATTAGACAAGGAGATATTATGACTCAATCATTCGAGGTCGGCAGCCGCTACCGCACCTACCAATCGGAATATGAAGTTTTGAGCCTTGACGGTGACAAGATGTCGGTTCGCTTTGACGATGGAACCGAACAACGCCTCACCGTGGCCGTCCAGGAGCGCATCTGGCAGCAGGTGAGCCATGAAGCGACTCTCGCGCCCGAACCCAAGGTATCCGCCCCGACTCCCCGGCGTACGCGGAGCAAGACGACCGCCAAGCCGGACGTCGCTTACCAACTGTCCGAGACCCCCCCAATTGTCGCCCGGGTGATTCTGGATGTCTACAGTCGCACTGGTGAGTGGGTCAGTCACAACGAAATCATCGCCGGTTTGTTGGACGATGACGACGGACGCAACCTCATCAACACCGCCCACGCGGCCAATTCGGCCCAGTCGCCCCAGGCAATCGCCGGCCGCATCAAAGCCTGGTTCGGCCGCCAATTCGGCGTCAACGGATCTAAATACGCCAGGCAGTTCGAACGTACTCCTTCCCAACCCTATGGCTACCGGCCGCAAGGCTGAGTGATCCGGCAAATTTCCTATCTAATTATTCTTCCGAGTTGAGTCAGCGTTCCAATCATTAACGCTAAGACGCAAAGACCATTTCTACATCTTTGCGTCCTGTCGTTCAATTCTGGCCGCGAAAATCGGCGTCTTATCAGCAGCAGCAGCGGTCCATTCTTCAGCGGGCCATTCCCAGGCCCCGAATGACCTCGGGCACGTCGGCCAGCGTCCTGGCGTGCAGGATATGGCCGTTAGCCTCTTCCGGCGGCTCGACGTTCTCATAGGCCCATGTCCCGGCGTTGGGGACATAAACACCCCGTCCCCCCAGGTCCACCACCGGCAGGATGTCGGAGCGCATCGAATTGCCGACCATGATAAAGTTTTCGGGTGAGATGTCGTGCCGTTTCAGGATAGACGCGTAAACTGCCGGTGTCTTGTCGGCCACGACCTCGACGGCGGCGAAGTAGCGATCGATACCCGACCGGTCGACCTTGGCCCGCTGGTGCAGCAGGTCGCCTTTGGTGATAAGGACCAGCGGCCAGGAGCCATAGAGGTCGGCCAGGACATCCTCCACCTGGTCGAACAACTCCACCTCGGCCGAGATCATCCGCTTGGCGATGGCCAGCAGGCGGCTGATGTCGGTGCTGTTGATGCCGCCCCCGGCCACCTCAACGGCTGTCTCGATCAGGGACAGCACGAA
>JAWOHK010000272.1:0-6968 GCA_046485205.1 Chloroflexota bacterium
CGTGTTAACCCCTACACCACACCCGCCATATCGGCTTTGATCGCCAGCCGAATATTAGCACAATTTACACCCAGTTACAAATCAGCAAATTCAGGATTAAGGTGCGAATTTTGGTTTTTGTCGGTGGGGCGATCCACCAAAGCCTTCTCTGTAGCGAGACGGGTGGCGGCCGAAGCCATCCCCAGAATCATCCAGAAAATTGTCACCGCATGGTGAAAATCCATATTGAACAGATAGTGATCAAACAAGCCGGCCACCAACGCCCCGGCCAATGCCGCATGCAGGCCAAGCCATACCGGACCAATTTGCTCATCGACCTGGGCCAGGCGGCGGTGAATGAAGGCATAGGAGAAGACGGTCCCCACTAAGAGAAAAAACACAACCAGTCCGAGCAGGCCCATACGACCGGCGATGGTCAGATAAACACTGGCCACAGCCAAATAGAGGTCGATATCCGGCGCGCCGGCGAACCCGACACCGAAGACGGGATAGCGGCCGATGAGCGTCAATGCATCTCGATACTCGCCGAAACGCATTTGTGTGGCCAAATCGGCCCCCTGAAAGCCTTCGATAAACCGGCCGATATAGGCCTGGGCCACAGGTAAAAACAACAGCAAAAGCCCGGCAAAGATCAGAAAAGGCAGAAGTCGTCGATATCGAACAACCGCAACAAATCCTAAACCGGCAACAAGCCCTACCATTGCTCCACGGGAGAAGGTAAGGATAAGACCAATAAATACAAGACCGAAAATAACCCAGGTCAGCTTGCGGCTAAACAATGGTTGTTTGGCAACCAGTTGTGGGCCAGCCAGTGCGCCGATCATCAATAAGAGGCCGCCCAGCGAATTCGGATCGACTGAGGTTCCGATAGCTCGTTCCGACAACTCCGGGTTTTCTTCAATATAGCGAATCACCCAGCCACCGGGATAGCCCAATCGCGTGAGCATATTGAGCAAGTTGTTTGTGGTGTCCTCAGGCAATAACCACAATCCAATGGCGATGGCTGCTGCGGCCGCGCCCATCAGCAAGAGAAACTTGACCAATCGCTCCAGGCGCAACCAAGTACGGCAATAATCGAGAATCACAATCACAAAACCCAGGCTCAACAGCAACTCGGCAAATTTACGCAGGAGCGTTCCCGTCAAAGGACCGTTGGCCAGGCCAAAGATGAATGCGAAAACAGCCACGAGCATAAACAGGATTAAGGGCAAAACAACCGGCGCCGTCACCAGCCGGGTTTGCTGTCCAGAGACAATGCCTAGTAACCAAACTAATATAGCGGCTCCCAGAGCCAAATCGAGAAAGGTTGGGGTCAGGCCAATGTCAACCGGCAAGGTGGCAAACGGCAGGAGCGTTACAACCACGATAACACCGAAAAAGCCCCATTCAACATTTCTCAAAACCAGAATTGTCGCCACGCCTCCGATTAAAACGGCCAGTCCGGCGATAGGGCCGCCGAACGCCAGGATAACGCCCCCTAACACAGCCGTAAATCCAGCCAGAATCCCCAGCGCAAGAGGTGAACTGGTAGGATTGAAGTTTGGTCTGTTTCGCGCATCCTCGCGATCACCTTCTAGCCGGAGTTGCTTCATGGTGCATCCACCTTGACTTGAGTAAGGACCAGAAAATCATCCGTCAACCGGCCGTCAGGCGTCACCAATTGCAACCGATCGAAGCCGCCTTCCGGCGTCCTGGTGTACAGTCCGATGATGAGCGGATAAGCATCGGGAGGTGTGGACTGATCAAGAGTAAGTGGTAAATTCACTTCATAACTTTGACCCGGTAACCAATCCGAAGACGGAACAGGGGGAACAACATCAGCCGCGGCGAATCGACTCGTATCCTGACCGATGATCTGGGCAAAAAAAGTGAAATCAGCCGGTAGCGGTCGCGTCGGTCGCCAATAAGTTTTCACTTCAATGTTAGCACTGGGAACAGTCCTTCTGGGTTCAACCTCAAAGCCGATCAATTCCAATCCTTGTTCAAAGAATATCGAGACCGGATTTGGATAAGGCCCTTCGCTTGCGGTAAGAGGGATTGTGCCGAGAGTGGCCGAATCCTGGCCGCCCGCTCCCGCTAACCGCTCTCCGGTTGAATAATCATAAAGACCAACCACTAACTCAAGCTCTGCCGGCGCAAAAGCGGTCGGCGGGATAGCTAACACATATTCATCAACCAATCGCCGGCCCGGCTCTAATAGTCGTGTCGCCAGAAGGCCTCGACCGGCAAACATATCCCGTTGGGCAATCGGCCGGCCAAGGACCGGATCATTGAGATGAACAAATACACTCCAATCCCGATCCATCTCTCGCATTACTTCCCATTCTAGCAATACCCGGATGGTGTCGCCCGGTTGTGGTTCATCGAATAGTACTTCATAGCCGGATAAGCGCATCCGATCACCGAAAGCCAAATCTGCGCGATTGGCCAGGGGTCTTGAAAGGGCTGGCGGCTGATAGGACGGCCGAATCCACAAGAACGGCGTGACCGCGGCTATCACCAGTAAAAATATAATAACAATGGTCATCATGTAGGGTTGAATTCGGACTTTGCCTCTCAACGGGTAGATAATTCCGGCGAGGTCCGAAATAGCATCGGCAATGCCGGCCAATCCCAGGGCCATCAATATAGAGAGAGCCGAGATCGCCGTGAATACCAATCGACCCTGTGACGACCACGTTGTGGTGGCCCATTGAATCAAGCCATACACAACCGCACTGGAAAAAAGAAGAATTACGATCAACCCAAAATTTCGGATCACCGGTTTTAAGAAACGCGCTAGCCACCATTCGGTTGACACTCTAAAATCGCTCCATTCTTTTATCAGTAAGCGGACGAAGTAATAAACAAATCCAATGACGCTGATCACCAGGGTGATGTTCAGGACAATATATACCCAGGGCGGCATTGGCACATTGACACCGCCGAACAAACCCCAATATGACATCAAAAATCCGTGTCGTTCGCCCCACAGTTGGGCCAGGGATGCGGGATGAGCTCTTTGACCGAGCACGGCGATAAAGGCATTCCAACCAAGCCAGTCGCCATAAAGGACGATATTCCGGTAGTACCACCAACCGGCAATGGCCAGGATAGGCAAGGCCATCATAGTCAACGATAGCAGGAGAGCACTGGCGGCTGACCAAAGGCCGCCTCGATTCATTTGAACGGATGAACTCGAAGGTGAAGGTTCGGTGTCTACCGGATTGTCCGCGATTTCATCGCGTCTCTGTCTGCCTGTAGCACGCACGGTTTCCCTTCTAGTGATGGTGCCTTGCCAAGCTGAAACTACGGCCGTTCCCAAGGCCAGCGGGATCAATCCTAGCGTTCCCTCTTTGGTCATCACTGCCAGACCGATGACAATGCCGATGATCATCCACTTCCACCAGTGTACCGTAACACTGTTCGGGTCTTTTTTAGTGACTACGCGAATCATCAACCAGACCGCCATCGATGCCAGCAGTATAGCCAAATTGTCGTTGTTGACCGAGCCGCTGATGAAGAGGAACATCGGCAGAAAGGCGTTGAGCGCGGCGGCCGTCAATGCAACTTCCGGCCGCCCGGGGGCCACTTCAAGGGCTATGAGGTAAGTAAGAAAAACTGTACCAGCGCCGAGCATAACCGAGAATAGTCGAACGAGGCGCACAGCCAAGAGCGTGCCCTGCCACGGATTGTTATCCGGATCGTGAATCGCCAAATTGATATTGCCGTCGGAGGTAATAACACCGGTATCGACATGGGGATTAAGCCAGCGCACCTCTTCCATATCGGATTGATCGATCCAAAAAGTCAAGGCGGCCCCAAGATAGTAGTAGAGTGGCGGCTGGCTGGCTTCTTGATTCCATGGACCGGCCTGTGCCGGATCGAAGACCTGCACCGGCAACGGATTACCGTCGGCCAAATGGCGCACCATTGGATAATGCCATAACTCATCGGATGCCTCGAATGCGGGCGTGGTTAAGGCATAAGTTAAGCCAAGCAGGAGATAGAGTGTGAGAATCAGAACCAACAGCGTCCGATCACGGCGGGAAGGCAATTGCATCACCGGAATTTTAGCAGCACCCTCTCTATTGGACACGGCTGTTCATCAACGCCTACCCTACTGCATTGTGGCATGACAAATCGCTATTGATTATGATCGTCCCATGTCGCCTGCAAATCAAGTAACCCTGAGACCTGCGATTGTGACAGATATTATTTTCCTTTGGGAAATGCTCTACCATGCCATCTACACTCTACCTGGTGGTCCACCACTGGCCGCCCAAATATTGCAACGAGTGGAACTGAGCCGCTATGTCGACGGCTGGATGAAACCAGGCGATATTGGCGTCATCGCCGAACTTTCCGGTATACCGGTGGGGGCGGCCTGGTTGCGGTTGATGGAGGGCGAAAATCGGGGGTATGGCTATGTCGAAGATGGCATTCCGGAGCTGACGATTGCCTTGTTGCCAGATTACCGGGGTATGGGGATCGGTACGCAACTCCTAACTCACCTGTTAGGTATGGCGGCCGGGCACTATCCAGCGGTATCACTAAGTGTTTCAGCGGATAATCCAGCCCGCAGTCTATACCAGCGCCACGGATTTATTATGGTTCGTGACGAAGCTGGTTCATTGACAATGCTGTTTCGGTTTGACGCATCTCAAAAATCCCCCTTAATTAATTCAGCATAGAACTCTGCGGTCTTGGCAGCTATCGTCGTCCAGTCGAATTGCAGTCCCAACTCGCGGGCCTCTTGTCCTAATCGCTCGCGCAGCGAATCATCACCTGCGAGCTGGGCAATAGCGTGGGTTAACTCCGAGGGATTATCGGGAGAGACAAACATCATGTTTTTTCCCTGAGTAAATTCTGTTGTCGCTTCTGCCGGAAATGTAGTGATAAGCGGCCGCCCATGAGCCAGCACCGCCATCAAGGTTCCCCGACGCAAGGAAACACCATCGCGATAAGGCATTACCATGATGTCGGCCGCTGCCAGGTGGGCCGAGACTCGAACCGAGGAAAGGAATCCGGTCCAATGCACCCGCTCAGACAAATTCAATTTTTCGATTTGATCCTGGAGCAGGCTCAAAAATTCCTGATTGTTGCCTGGATCACTGGAGCCTGTTTGACCTCCAATGATAACCAGATGGTACTGTTGGTCCAATTCCGCCAGAGCTTGGATCAAGGTGTCGGCGCCCTTGGTTTCATTCAGAAAACCGAAGTATCCCAGGAGTGTATCGTTATTGCCCAGGCCTAATTTTTCTCGCACCTCAGCAATTTCGATGTGATTAGGTTTGTAAACATCGATGTTACTACCTATAGGAATTTGCCGGGCCGGCCGGTCTGTCCAGGTCTGCATGGTGCGCATGTCAGCGGTATTCGTGGCGATGTTCCCGGCCGCGCGGCGGGCCAGCCCGCGAATCGCTACCTCACGCAAACGACCGGCTTTCGGAAAAAGATACGGCACCCGCAAGTCGTGAAAGGTAACGACTGTGGGAACAACGCTTTTTAATCGCCAGGGGAGAAAATGGATAGCAGGGCTGTGCATGTTGAATGCCGCCGCCTGATATTGCAGATTGATGATTTCCAGGTCATGGCGGATGGCGATATCAGCTATCGTCGATAGGGTTGGCCAACGCCAGCGACCCGCTCGGGGGTGCAGGCGGGCAAAATCAAGCTCAATCGGCTCAAGCAAGGCCGATGCCCGGCGGGGTATATCTGCCGGACGCGCCTTTTTTGAGGTGATGATGTCAATGTCGTGACCTTGATCGGCCAAAGTTCTGGCCAACTGCTCTGTAAACGCTCCCACGCCGCCTTCCATGGGCGGGTATTCGCCGGTCACTAATCCGATACGCATGTTCAATAACCTGCCGGCCGCAAGCCTGACCGGATAACATCGACGTAAGTCCGAACCCGTTGTCGTCGCAGTGCAGGCTTAATACCCAGCACGCCTTTCGCCCCTTCAAGGATGATCTGGCAAGCATAGCCGAACAGCAAATAGACCCGAAGTAGGGTGGCTGCTAACCGTCCGTGATGTTTGCGAAAGTACCGCAACTTGGCTCTTTGAAAATTAATGTGGCGGCTGGTAACAGCCTGCTCGCTGCTCTTGCCGTAATGATGGATTACTTTCGCATACGGGAAGTAGACGACCAGCCAACCAGCCTCCTTGATTCGCCGGCACCAGTCCAGCTCTTCGGAATACATATAGTAAGCCTCATCCATGCCGCCGATCTGATCGTAAACCTTTCGCGGAACCATAATGGCGGCACCAACTACCCAATCCACCTCTGCAACGGCCTCATCCGGCAAATCGAGGGCATAGTAGCGACGCAGGCGCCCCGTCGCCAAGCCCTCCAGCCAGGTACTCTCAAAGAATCCGGTGGCCAGGGTGGGGAAGCGGCGTCGCGACGATTGGACGGTTCCGTCGGGGTTGAGTAATTGCGGTCCCAAAGCGCCAACCTCAGGGTGGTCGTTTAGGTAGTCGATCATGGTTGAAAGCGAATCGCCGATGATTTCAGTATCAGGATTCAACAAAAACAGATAATCACCCTGGGCATAGGACAGACCAATATTGTTGCCGCGTGGGAAACCGACATTTTCAGTTTGCGGTAATAGGACAACTTCAGGGAATTCTGCCTCGATCATCCCCACACTCCCGTCTGAGGATGCGGCATCGACTACGATTATCTCCATAGTTATTTTGGCATCACGCTGCTCAATGGAACGCAAGCACTCACGCAGGAGATCGCGCACATTCCAACTAACGATGATGACGGAAAGATCGATGGAGTGGGCAGAACCGTCCGGCAGATTCATAGCTGACAATCGAAGATATTATGAGAGCCGGAAAAGTTGGTGAGCATTCGCGGTCGTCGCGGTGGCAATCGCTTCAAGGCTCGTTCCGCGAATTTCAGCCAACTGTTTTGCGATGATGCGGACATAAGCCGGTTCATTGCGCCGGCCACGGAAGGGATGAGGAGTCAGAAATG
>JAWOHK010000362.1:0-7702 GCA_046485205.1 Chloroflexota bacterium
TTAAACAACATTTTCCTACCCAAACCCCTCCAATTCCCTATTCCTTTATTCCTAATCCCTGGTTCCCAACATCTCATTCTGCCCTCGTTACCTCACAACCACCGGCATAAACACCCGCTCATCGCCCGGCGGCGGTATGAGCGTGGCCGTCGGTGAAGTTGTTGGCGTGGCGGACGGAGTCATGGTCACAACCGGGATAGTCCCGGTCGGGGTGGGCGTGGCCGTCGGAGGCGTGCCGGTGACTGTCGCGGTCGGCGTGGCCGTGTTGGCCGGTGTGGCCGTCTTCGTCACCGTGGCGATCGCTGTGCCGGCCGGTGTGGCCGTCTTCGTCGGGGTGGCCGTTGGTGTGGCCGTCTTCGTCGGTGTGGCCGTCTTGGTCGGTGTGGCCGTCGCTGTGGGCGTCTTCGTCGCTGTGGCGGTAGGCGTTGCCGATGCTGTGGCCGTGGCTGTGGGGGTGATCGCCGGTGACCAGGGCCGCCCCAGCGACAGCGCGTCGATGATCTTGTCGGTCAGCTGGGGCACTTGCATGCACACATACCCCCAGCAATCATACGACGGGTAAACCGGTATGCCGTAAAAACGCAATACATCGCGACCGTTGGCCTTCACTCCGCCTATAGTCCCTGCACTACTGACGGTGGCCAGGTGTACTGCTTGAAACTCATCATAATAATAGTAAGTCGTGTGAGTCAAGATAGGCGCGGACGTGAATGAATTCAGGTTGTTGGCGGACATTCCCGTGATGGCCGTCCCGTCTAGGTACAGGCTCCAGGTGCCCTTCACCGGCTGGCCGGAATTGGTCTGATCCAGGGCGATCACGTCTTCCCGCTGGAACTTCAGCGTGCCGCCGCCTGTCTGGGACACTGCCCCGTCCCCGTTGGTGCTGATCAGCAGCCGCGAGCCGCTTACCGGATACCATTGCTCCCAGGCGATGGCGTCGATTTTCTCGCTGGTGGTCGACAGGCCGACATCGACGCCCTTCATGTAGAAACTGAACGTCCCGGCCGTGTTATCGCCCAGCGAGGACGGCGTGAAGCGGATGATGTCCCACGGCGTCACCCGGCCCAGCCCGGACACATCCTGAGCCGCTTGAAGGCTCATCAGTAACCGGTCGGCCGAGGTCCACTCGAAGGCGTTGATGTTCTGGGTGATGCCCACGTCGGAGGCGTCGAAAACCAGCACCCACTTGCCGGTGTTCGGGTCGCGGGTGACGATATCGGCGGCCTTGATGTTGGCGTCGCCGCCCAGGCCGTCGGCCGCCGCGCTGACGTAGAGGCTGTGGCTGCGGGTCAGCGTCATGATATAGGGTCCCCCTCTCCACTCACCCGGGATGCTGTCATTGTATAGCTCCAGATAATAGGTTCCATCATGCGGTAAGAGGTAATTTATCCAGGCTACCCGTTCGGCATACTGCCCATCTCTTATCAATTCACTGCCTTTGTCGTTATAGAGCGTGATGACTGGCCCGTGAAGCACATCGGGGGGAACTTCGATATGCACCATTTCTCCCGCCCGTCCCTGGAAGCGGAACCAGTCGACGTCGATGGCCGCTGGTTCGAGCTCGCCGTTGATCTCATCGCCGTAGGCGATCGGCCGGGCGGCGGCCATGAAGTCGTCGGGCTCGCTCAGGTACAGCGAGTATTCGATGGTTTCCAGATCCGGATCACTAGAGGCGTTTTCCACGCGCAGGTAATAGACCCCGTTTGCCGGCAAAGTCACCCGCGCCATGTAGGGATAGGTATTACTCGTGGTAGCCAGCTCCGTCTGGTTGCTGTTCAACAGGGTGATTTTCACCAGGCAGTCAGTCTGGCAAGGATCGAAATTGCCGAAATAGACATTATCGCCCGCTGTAGCGTTAAATTTGAAATAATCGATATCACTGATCGGGCTGAGGGTCGGATAGCCATAGTTCCCATAGGTGATAAGTTGGGCCTTGGCCGGCGTGTTGTTCGGCTCAACCTCAACAAATTCGCCTGTGCCGGCCGCCGGCGCGGCCGGTTCAGCCTGGGCCACATGGCTGGCGACAATCATCAAACTGGTCGCCAGTAAAAGGATCGAAAATAATAGTTTGCGGTCCACCATTTCACTCCCCACCTAGTTGATACCAGGTGTTGCTCGTATCGGCCCCTATTCACAATCAGACCTTCATTGCCCGTTGCCGGCTCGGCTGCGGTTCGGTTGATTTCGTTCACCCGTACGAGGGCCAATCATCCCCTTATTATTTATATATTATAACATGTACTCTCGACCAAATGATACACCGTATAGAAACGTTTATCGTTAACAAGTCGACCGGACAAGGCTATCGGGAATCAACCCTGGATACCCAAAATCACCGGACTGGTAAGTGCCCGCTGTGGCAAGATTTCATGATTACCTCAACGCCACCGGCACAAACACCCGCTCGTCGCCCGGCGGCGGGATGAGCGTGGCCGTGGGCGAAGGTGACAGCGTTACAACCGGGATAGTCCCGGTGGGTGTGGGCGTGGCCGTGGAGGGCGTTCCCGTGACTATCGCGGTCGCTGTGGGCGTCTTCGTCGCTGTGGGCGTCTTCGTCGGGGTAGCCGTCACTATGGGTGTCTTTGTCGGCGTGGCCGTCGCTGTGGCCGTCTTTGTCGGCGTGGCCGTCTTCGTCGGCGTGGCCGTCTTCGTCGGGGTAGCCGTCGCTGTGGGCGTCTTCGTCGCTGTGGCTGTCGGGCTGGGCGTCGGCGTAAAGGTCGGCGGCGGCGTGGCGTCGTGGTCGATGACCAGCTGCGGCGCGTATCCACCTTCCTTGCTGCTGTAGATGATCAGGTCGCTGGAAGCGTTCTTGATGCCAAAGCTAACCCGGATGTTGCCGGCCAGCGCCGCCAACACCCCGGCAGTCACATCCCGTTCGACCCACTGCCCGGCCGTCACCGCGCCCAACTGGACCAGCGGCGCGCCGCCGATGACCGGGGCGTTGTTCCAGGTCAACCCTGTCTCCAGCCAGTTGGTGCTGGTATCGCGGTAGTTGGTTGAGGTCAGGTACACGCCGCCGCCGTCCGGCCCGTCGTCAGTGACGTAGAGCCGCAGCGTAGCCTTGCCGACCGGTTTGGTCAGCTTGCCCAGGTTGAACTTGAGGTACGAATAGGAGTCATTCGTGGCGTCGCGCACCTGTAACTTTTCGTCCGCGCCGAAATTGCCGTTGGCCGAGGAGGAGATGACGTAGGCGTCGTTGGTGGGGGAGAGGGTGGTGGAAGAGTCGGGCGGGACGAGGTAATCGATTATGAGATGGGGCGGGTTGGATGTTTCGCGGCTGCTAAACCTTTGTATGGCATTGTCAATCTTGATTGAATTAAATGCCTCAGGGCCTAATACGGTTATAAATCCGGAGATTTCCCATTCCTGCCAGCTAGATTGAGATTCTGTAGGCCTCCAAACAAGTGGCTCAAACCACAAATCCTTATCGATATTGTTCCAGGTTAAACCCGTCTCTGTCCAGGGTATCTTAGTCCCGCTGTAGACATTAAAGTAAGGCATCACCCGGGGGTTTTGATTGACGGTACTATCTAAAGTCATCAATCTTAGTCTTGCACGGGCAACATTTTCCGGTACCTGTGCAGGGTTAAAGCGAAGAAAAGTACCTTTGGCCAAAGCCACATTAGAGTTAAACGCGCTCCGGATTTTTAGGATCGAACTTGTGCCAAAGTTAGTATCTGGATATTCATGGTCTACATAGGTGTCAGCCAGTGGGTATAGTACCTTGGTTTGGGTTTGCCATCCGCGGGTGATCGTTATTTTAAAGCCCGTTGCTGTCTTGGCGTCCACTTTAACCGTAATCCCGCCGTAAGGAGATACCCAAATATCTCCAACCTGCCAGATCATCGCTCCCCAATTTCCCCCTGTATACGGATCCATCAGTTCGACATTCTCTCCTCGATCAGTCAGAATATCATGAATGACTATTGAATCACCTATCAGGTTACCATCGAAGCCAACTCGCTGGCGGGCTTCAATTGAAAAATAATCATAATCACTGCCGGTCGGAATCTTGGCCATCAAGTAGCCCGAAGGACCGGGTTGGGTTGTCCGTTCGAGGGTGATCGTGGTCGTTCCGGACTCGACTATCGCAATGCGCGACGCTGGAATCCAGCCCAGGTATTCGCGGTGATAGGCGATTGTGTGCTGTCCGATCCGGCCATAAACCGGGTGGGCCGTACTGCTTGGAGCAGCCATTGCGTTGCTGACTACATCCCAGGGATCGCCGTAAGCGTTTGTTCCGGCGAAAGAATGCCACAGGATCCCATAGGCGTGGGTCATCTCGTGTTGCAAATAGGCCTGATCAATATAGGCGAAAGGGGGAATCCAGGTCACAGACCAATTGCGATAGACGCCATCCAGGGTTGTCGTCCGGTTGCCTCCCCAGGCGCAGCAGCCCGGCTTCCCGTTGATCATCAGGTTGATGCCCTTGTAGTCGGGGAAGTAAATATACGGGTCGGCCAACGCGGCGCAATCCGCCAGCAAATCATTGAACCGGATGGTGTCATTATCGATCTGGTAGGCGCTCATGGGCTTGGGCAGGGTAAACCAGCCGACGGCCGTGCTGCCCTCCAAATTGATGTTGTCGTACGACGCCTCGCGCCAGTAGGCATCCAACCCCGGATACGTGTTGGCGTACATGTTCTGGAAGTATGACAGGGATTTGGGCTCGTCGGGAATGTCGGCGAACTTGCAGGCAATGCTGACCCATTTCGTATTGCCGATCACCTCGGTTTTATCGGCTTCGCGGGAGTCCAGCGGCTGAATGGCACTGACAACCAGTTTTTCGGAAACATCAGCCCCGGAGGTCGTTGGGTCTGAAGGGACAGACTGGCCCCAAATCTGAACCGTCCGCCCATAAAGCCGGTAAAGATCGGTTTGCGCCCGAGCCTCGTCCGAGATCTGGAGCGGAATAAACGAGCCGTCCGGCTGGGATAAAAAGTAATGCTCAATCGGCTCGCCACTGAATCCCTCGGGATCGCCGGAGATAATATTGAGCGTCCCCGAATACCACCCCCCGCTCGCCGGCCCGCCCCCCTGCGCGGCCGCCCACCACACTGGCAAGCCCAACACCAGCAACATCCCGATTAAGAGCCGGTAGCCGTTTCTCATCTCACTCACCCCCAAGTGTCAACCACGGTTGACACTTCGCGGGGTGAACGGTGGCCCGCGCCACCGTCCACCCCGCGGAATTCAAGCTATTTCATCAGCGGCCAGGGCGGCCCTAACGACAGCGCGTCGATGACCTTGTCGGTCAGCTTGGGCGCCTGCATGTACACCCACCAATCGCCGGTATCCTCAGGAATCCACCAAGAAGACGAATTGCCAATGAACTGCAGCACGTCGCGGCCGGCGGCTTTCGTCCCGTCGATCGTTACGGCGACGTTCACCGAGCCCAGATGTGAAGCTCCATACCAGCCGTAATAGTTATCAAGGATGCTCATGTACTGTGGCGCAGTGGTAAATGTGTTGACATTGCTGTCCTTCAGTCCCGAAATCGCCGTGCCATCCATGTACGGGCTCCAGGTGCCTTTCACCGGCTGGCCGGTCGTGGTCTGCTCCAGGGCGATCACGTCTTCCCGCTGGAACTTCAGCGTGCCGCCGCCCGTCTTGGGCACCGCCCCGGCCCCGTTGGTGCTGATCAGCAGTCGCGAGCCACTCTCCGGGTAGGTTCTCTCCCAGGCGATGGCGTCGATCTTCTCGCCGGTCGTTGACAAGCCGACGTCGGCGCCCTTCATGTAGAAGCTGAAGGTGCCCTTGGTGGTCGCGCCCAGCGAGGTCGGGGTGAAGCGGATGATGTCCCACGGCTTCACCCGGCCCAGCCCGGGCACGTTCTGTCCCCCCTGCAGGCTGATCAGCAGGCGGTCGGCCGAGGTCCACTCGAAGGCGTTGATGTTCTTGGTGATACCCACGTCGGAGGCGTCGAAAACCAGCACCCACTTGCCGGTGGCCGGGTGGCGGGTGACGATATCGGCGGCCTTGATGTTGGCGTTGCCGCCCAGGCCGTCGACCGCCGCACTGACGTAGAGGCTGTGGCTGCGGGTCAGCACCAGGAGATATGGAAGGCTGTGATAACCATAACAGTCGACCCTGTCATTAGTTAGCTCCAGATAATAGGTTCCATCGGACGGTAAGAGGTAATTTATCCAGGTTCCCCGTGCGCCAAACTCCCCATCCCTAACCAATACTTTGCCTTTGTCGTTATAAAGCGAGAGGACTGGATCGCGTAGATATCCGTAGGGAACTTCGATATGGACCATCTCCCCCGCACGCCCCTGGAAGCGGAACCAGTCGCGGTCGAAGTCCGCCGGGTAGAGCTCCCCGTTGATCTCATCGCCGTAGGCGATCGGCCGGGCGGTGGCCATGGTGTCGTCGGGCTCACTGCCGGTGCGTTTCAGCAGGTACAGCGAGTAACGGATGGTATCCAGGTCCGGATCGCCGGTGGCATCTTCCACATGCAGGTAATAAACCCCGTTCGCCGGCAAGGTCACCAGCGCGATTTGCCGATAGGTCAAACTTGCGGTGGCCAGCACCGTCTGGTTGCTGTCCAGCAGGGTGATTTTCACCGAGTCGCCATAATAATAGCAACCATCGGCGTTGCCGAAATAGACAATATCGCCTGCCGCGCCGTTGAACTTGAAATAATCGACATCACTGATCGGGCTGAGGGTCGGATACCCGTAATTTCCGTAAACAATCGATTGGGCCTGAGCCGGCGTGTTGTTCGGCTCAACCTCAACAAATTCGGCTGTGTCGGCCGCCGGCGCGGCCGGTTCGGCATAGGCCACGCCGCCCATGACTAATAAAAACATCGTCAATAAGGCGAATACCAATAGAAACGGTTTGCGGTTCACAGTTTAACTCCCTACCCGGTTTTGACCGGGTGTGCTTAACTGCCACCCCAGTGCCACAATCAGCCCCGGCATTGCCCGTTGTCGGTTCGGTCGCGGACCAGGCGGTCCTTTTTCAACCTGAACGCCGGCCAAACGCCTCGTTCCCTTAAAATATTATAACATATTTTGCGGAGCAAACTATAAACTAAATTACAGTTATTATGGCAACCTGAGAGTCAGGGGCAAGTAGACCCATTCGCCGCCCGCTAGATGGCTGTCCAGCGTGGCCGTCGGCTGGAGCACGGCTGTGACGGTGACGGTTGGCGAAGGCGGAGGTGTGGCCGTAGCCGTGGCCGGGGCTGTCGCTGCCGGCGGTGGCGTCCAGGTTGGCCGAGGGGTGCGCGTCGGCTTGGGAGTGGCGGTAGCCGTGGGCGTGGCCGTAGGCTGTTTCGTCGGCATGGGCGTGGGCGTCAGGGTCGGTTCGGGCGTCGGGGTTTGCGTAGCCGTCGCTGTCGCCGTCGGGCTGGGCGTCAGCGTGGGCGGCGCTTCGCCGGGACCAACCATGAACTCGACTACCAGTCGCGGCGGCCGTTCTCCCTCCTTGCTGCTGTAGCGACTGTCCGGGGCCTCGATGATGGCCAGTGAACCCAGCCCGGGGTAGATCGCGCCGCTGGTCAGATCAAACGAGATGACCTGGTTGCCGGTAGTGACCGGGCCGAAGATGCGGATCATGTTGCTGTCATAATTGGTCCAGCGCAGCCCCATCTCCGTCCAGGGTGTGGTCGAGTTACGATAGGTGGGCGGCAGATAGTAGACCGACCCGCCGCTCACCGCCGGACCTTCCAGCACCAGCCGGGCGTCGACGATAT
>JAWOHK010000143.1:0-8813 GCA_046485205.1 Chloroflexota bacterium
GGAATAAGCCGCACACTTTTTTTGAATATCCAAAGATCATCAGCGGGCTCCCGAATCTTCCAGAATTGTAGAAGAATGAATATTGTTGGAAAACGATTCTTCAGGCATGAACTGACATGACTCGAAAAGTATTCAATATTGCCGCCGGTATGCTTCTGGCGATATTGTTAATTGTTGTTACGACATTAGCCTTTGCGGGGCTGTATGATTCCCCGGAATACGTCCGGCGGTTGTTGACCTATGGCCAATCAGACCTGAATGACATCTACATCTTTCCCGAACGGCCGATCCTTAAAGGCGGTGCCCCGTCACGACTGGAGCAGGGTGAGTTGATCACCTCGAATCCGGTCACCTGGCACACGCCCGACGGCCAGGCTCACACTGCAGACCTGCAAGAGATCATCGACCGGACGGATACCAGGGCGCTGATCGTTATTCGCGATGACCGTATTATCTACGAGGGCTACTTCAATGACACGACGCGGGAATCAATCAACACCTCCTTTTCCTCGGCCAAGTCATTCAATTCAGCCCTCATCGGCGCAGCTCTTGCCGACGGATTGATCGAATCCGTTGATGACTCGCTCATCCGTTATATTCCGGAGATCAGCGGACGCGGCTTTGATGATCTGACCATTCGCGATTTGTTGCTCATGAGCACGGGCATCCACTACGCCGAACCGCCGGCGATTCTCAAACCCTTTGGCGACGACGCGCTGACCTATTATTCGCCCGATCTGCGCCGGGCCGCTTTGCTTGTGAGAGCGTCCGGGACGCCGGTAGGCGAAGCCTGGCACTATAACAATTATCATCCCTTGCTGGAGGGATTGTTGCTGGAGCGGGTCACGGGGATGGCCGTGGCCGATTACCTGCAGGAGCGCTTCTGGCAGCCGATGGGCGCGGAATTCGATGCTTCCTGGAGCTTGGACAGCGAGGAGTCGGGCTTCGAGAAAATGGAAAGCGGCATCAACGCGCGGGCCATTGATTACGCGCGTTTCGGGATGATTTTTCTCCACAATGGCTTTTGGAATGGCCGCCAGATCTTGCCGGAGTCGTGGGTGCGGGAGTCGACTTCGCCGGAAGACGCCTGGGAAATTCCTATCTTCGACCCGAATTTGAGTGCGTATTATAAATATCACTGGTGGGGATTCAACAATCCGGACGGCACATACGATTACTTCGCTTCCGGGCGTTACGGCCAGTACATCTATATCGCTCCACGCAAGAATGTTGTTGTCGTTCGTCTAGGCGGTGAACCGGCCGATTATCCCGTTTCCTGGCCGAGGATCATCCACAACCTGGTAGACCAATTGGAGTAAACCGGTTTCTACAGTCGCCAAAGGGCGAGGCAGCCGGGCGGGTAAAAGAAGTTAGAGGCACCACGGTGCGATTGTATTATGCGGTGAATTAGAGGTTAAACCATGCATTACAAACTCCTTGGCCGCTCCGGCCTGCGCGTATCTGAGCTTTCTCTCGGCACCATGACCTTCGGCGAAGACTGGGGCTGGGGAGCTTCGAAGGACGACAGCCGGACCATGTTCGACGCCTTCGCCAACGCCGGCGGCAACTTCATCGACACCAGTAGCAACTACACCAATGGCACGGCCGAATCCTTCGTCGGCGATTTCGTCAGCGCGGACCGCAACTACTGGGTCATCGCCACCAAGTACACCCTGCGCCGCCCCGGCAGTAATCCGGCCGACCTGAACGCCGGCGGCAACCATCGCAAAAACATGCGACGGACAGTCGAGCAGTCACTGCGCCGCCTGAACACCGGCCACATCGACCTGCTTTACCTGCACATGTGGGACTATTCGACGCCGGTGGAGGAGGTACTGCGCGGCTTCGATGACCTGGTGCGTGTCGGGAAGGTGCTCTATGTAGGCTTCAGCGACACCCCCGCCTGGATCGTCAGCCGGGCCCAGGCCATCGCCGAGCTGCGCGGCTGGACGATCCCGGTCGCCTACCAGGGCGCTTACAACGTTATCGATCGAGGGATCGAGGCTGATGTATTGCCCATGACCAGCAACCTGAACATGGCCGTGCTGGCCTTCAACCTCCTGGGCAGCGGGGCGCTGACCGGCAAATTCAACCAGCCCGGCGGCCCCGGCGAGGATACGCGGGTCAAGCAGATCTCCGACGCGACGCGCGAAGCAGCCGAAGCCGTCGTCCAGGTCGCCGGACAGATCGGCCGGACGCCGTCGCAGGTCGCTGTGAATTGGGTACGGCAACGCGCGCCCCACATCATCCCCATCCTCGGCGCGCGACGTCCGGTGCAACTGGATGACACACTGGCCGCGCTGGACTTCACGCTGGACGACGAGCAAATGGAAACCCTGAACGCCGTCAAGCCGCTGCGGCGCGAATACCCCCACTCTTTTTGGAACGATTACATCCGGCGCGACCTGATCTATGGCCGGGATGTGGATCAGTTGGACGACGCCCACTGGCCGCGGCCCTTGTCGTAATCGCCTTCCCCCTTTTTGTCCGGCCCTCTTGACAAGCTTGAAGTTTGCCTTTATACTTACTTTATTCAGTGAATTAAGTAAGTTACACGGTTGTCCTATGTCCATTCCCGCCCGCGCCGACCGCGACCTTATGCGCGCCATCAATCGATCGGCCGTCCTGAATACCATCAAGACCAACGGCCCCCTGCCCCGCACCGAGATCGCTCGCGCCAACAACCTCAGCGCCGCCACTATCACCGGAATCGTTGCCGAACTGATTCGCGACGGCCTGGTTTTCGAGAAAGAAGAAGGTGACTCCAGCGGCGGCCGGCCGCCTATCCTGCTGGCTCTCAACCCGCGCAATCGCTTTGTCATCGGTCTCAAGCTCACTGAGGATCGCATCATCGGCGCACTGACCGATCTGGAAGCGATCATTCTCCACCAGGAAACAATCGCCTGGTCCGGCCTCTCTCCCGAGGCAGCCGTGGACGGCATTGAAGAGCTGATCGGCCGCCTGCTCCCGGCCGCCGGCATTGACCGCCATTTGATTTTAGGCATCGGCATCGGTCTGGCCGGCATCATCGACGCCCATACCGGCCTGGTACGGCAATCGCCTTACCTGCCCTGGCGTGACCTCGATCTTCGTGGACTGATCCAGGACCGTCTGAATATTCCGGTCTTTCTTGACAACGATGTCAACATGCTGACGCTGGCCGAAAAATGGTTTGGCTCCGGCCAGGGCATCGCTAATTTCCTGGTCGTCACCGTTGGGAGAGGCGTGGGTCTGGGGATCGTCGTCAACAACCAGTTCTATCGCGGTGTGAGCGGCGGCGCGGGCGAATTCGGCCACATAGTCGTCGATGCCGGCGGCCCACCCTGCGATTGCGGCAAGCGGGGGTGCCTGGAAGCTTACATTGAAGATGCCGCGCTGTTAAGGCAGGCCCATGAAGCGGCCGCCTGCGGCGAGCTCAGCCGGCCGGTAGAGACCATCGAGGACTTGGTTGCGCTGTCCGAAAACGGCGACCCGGTTGCTCGCCGGATTTTTGCTGGTGCGGGCGAGGTGCTCGGCCGCAGCCTGGCCAATCTGATCAACATCTTCAACCCGGAACTGATTCTTCTGGCCGGAGAAGGCACGCGGGCAGAGCAGTGGCTGTTTGACCCCATGCGCCGGGAAGCCGAGCGGTTTGCATTGCCCGGTCTGCTGCGCGATGTCCATATTCAAGTCGAGCCGTGGGGTGACGAGGCCTGGGCGCGCGGCGCGGCCAGCCTGGTGCTTCGCCATTTATTTGAGTCACCGTTGCATCGGGAATATCACGAAAGCGGATAGATCCATTTATTGTTGTTGTGAAGTCAGACTCGATTTTGAGTCGATTTTAACTATTTAATCAAAGTAAGAGGTAGAAGATGAACAAAGATCGACTGTTTTTCTTGTTGAGCACGCTGATGTTGGTGATAGCCTTGACATTGACCGCCTGTGGTGGTGCAGCGACGCCAGAAGTATTGGTTCAGCCGGACGAACCGGTGGTAGTTGATTCTACGGCCGAAGAGACGTCTCAATCCGATATCTCGCCCACCATTGAACCGGTGACAGTGACCTATTGGCACACGATGAGCGACCCAGAGACAGCGCAACTGGACAATGTGGTGGCTGCATTTGAAGCCGCTAACCCCGGTATTCAGATCGCGACGACGCGTTATGCCTATGATGACTTCAAGCCGGCGCTGCTGACCTCATTGGCCGGCCGCTCAGCCCCGGACACGGCGCGTCTGGATATCGCCTGGGTATCAGAGTTCGCTGATCTAGGTGCATTGATGCAGTTGGATGGGGCAATGCCAGGCTTCGACGAACTCGCCGCGGCTGTTTTTCCAGGACCGTTATCAACGAATGCATGGGAAGGGCACTATTATGGATTGCCTCAAAACACCAACACCCAGGTTTTAATGTGGAACCGAGCCAATCTGGAAGCGGCCGGGTTGTCCGAACCGCCACAGACGATGGAAGAATTCGCCGCGGTCGCTTGCCAGACGACATCCGGCGAGGAACAATACGGCTACGCGCTAGGCGGTACATATTTCTGGGCTCCTGCGCCTATATTTTATAGTATGGGAGGGCAAGTTGTGGACGAAGACATTACCACCGCAACCGGTTACATCAACGGCCCGGAGAGTGTCGCCGCTTTCACCATGCTAACTGATCTGTTCAACGAAGACTGCATCTCACCGAATGTTCTGGGCGGCGGCATCGGTACCGCCGACGGCCTCGCCACCGGCTTGTACTCGATGATCATCGATGGCCCGTGGATGGTCGATATCTACCAGGGCACCTACCCTGATTTTGAGGTTAATTTCACATTGATCCCAACCGGCGTGGACGGCACAACCAGTTCGGTAGTCGGCGGCGAGGACGTGGTAGTCTTCGCCGAATCATCCAACCCTGAGGCAGCAATGGCCTGGGCAGCGTTCCTGCTAAGTCCGGAGGCTCAAAAGATGATGGCCGAGGTGGGAGTAATCCCGACGCGGGCAGATTTGATCGGCGACCCCGCCCTGCCCGAGTACTTCAGCGTCTTCCTCGAACAATTGCAGACGGCCCAAGCGCGAGTTCCTCACCCGCAATGGTCCGACATGGACAATTCGATCAACAACGCCTTCCAGAGGATGTTGCGTGGCGATCAAAACCCGCAAGAGGCTTTGGATCAGGCAGCCGAAGAGATCAACGCCCTTTTAGAACAGTAACTCTACACTCAATAGTATAAGGGAAACCCGGTCCTTCGAAGGGTCGGGTTTCCCCCGTTCCATCCTATGCGCACTCGAACTCACCGCCGTTACGTCGATTTACCTGCGGCGCTGATCTTCATCCTCCCCGGTCTCATCCTTTTCATGACATTCATCATTCTACCGATGCTTTACTCATTTCGCATCAGCTTTTTCGACTGGAACATAATCCGACCGGATGATTCTGAATGGTTGGGCTTGGGAAACTACAGCCGAGCCATGAGTGACCCCATCTTCCGTCGCTCGGTCGCCAACACATTTGTCTACACGCTCGTGACCGTGCCGGCCCAGATCCTCATCGGCTTGTTTATCGCCGTTCTTTTGAATCAACAAATATCCGGTCGAGCCTTCTTTCGCGTCACCTATTACCTGCCGGTGATCACCTCTTGGGTTATTGTCAGCCTTTTATTTGAGTATATGTTCAGCGGCCAATCGGGCTTGGTCAACTATTTTCTGAGGGACATATTGGGCCTTATTCCCAAGAATATCCTATGGCTAGCCGATCCGATTCTTGTATTTGTGCCCATCCATTTACTAGGTATTTGGAAAGGTATCGGCTGGACGGCTATTATTCTGTTAGCTGGGCTACAAGCAATTCCCAAAGACTTGGAAGATAGTGCCATGGTCGATGGCGCTTCAATCTGGCAACGGTTTCTGTTCGTAACAGTTCCTTTGTTGCGGCCGACACTGGTCTTCCTGATTGTGGTCCTGACCATCGGCGGGCTGAATGCTTACATCTCCAACCTGTTGATTACCAACGGCGGCGATCCGCTCGACAAGACCCATTTTGTCCTGACGCTGATGTATGAGGCAACATTCACCCGGCTACAATTCGGCTACGGGGCGTCCATTAGCTACTTGTTAACCTTTGTCGTCTTTTTTATCAGCGTTGTCCAGTTACGAATGTTACGTCGCCAAGTGGAGTATTAATGATGGGCTCGCGAACGCAAAGACGGCTGGGCAAGACTACAACCTACCTGCTATTGATAGCCGGTGTGGTCCTTGTAGCCGTTCCCTTTTGGTACATGTTCGTCACCTCCCTCAAGCCGCAGTCTTATATCTTCGAGATGCCGCCGCGTCTTTGGCCACGGGAGGTTACGCTGGGCAATTACATCACTGCCCTTGCCACGGATCAGTTTCTAGTCTACTTCTTCAATAGCCTGTTGGTAGCCGTAGTAACAACCTTGCTGACTGTTCTGATCGCCAGCATGCTAGCATACGGCTTTTCGCGACTTTATTTCCCTGGTAAGGAAATTTTATTCACGATGTTCTTGTTAGGCATGATGATCCCGCCGGTCATGCTTATCATACCCCAGTTCATCATCGCCAGGGAACTCAATCTGCTTGATTCCTATCGCGGGTTGGTGCTGGTATATGTAACGATGAACCTCTCGATTAATACTTTTCTGCTGCGTGGGTTCTTTGAAAGTATCCCCCGCGATCTGGAAGAAGCGGCATTAATCGACGGCGCGACGCGCTGGCAGATCTTTACCCGAGTTATTTTGCCGCTATCCCGAGCCGGCCTGGCCGTGACAACAATCTTTACCTTCCTCTATAGTTGGGATGAGTTCCCCTGGGCCCATGTCGCTATCAAGGAAACCAGCCGGCGTACGCTACCGATTGCCATCGCCCTCTTTCAATCTCAGCACCTGACGGAATGGGGCCAAGTCTTTGCAGCTTCCATCGTAGCCCTATTGCCGGTAGTTCTCGTATTCGTGCTGCTGCAACGCTATTTCATTCGCGGCATTGCCACAACAGGCATGAAAGGTTGATATTAATGAGACTGATAGACTTCTTCCCTCTGCAGGGAACCCTGCGACCAGGACAACCAGCCCGTCTGGCGATTGAAATTGAGTCTGCGGTCACGAACATTTTGATCGCGGAGTTGCATGTCTATCATCTTGAAAAGCAGATTCAGAGCCATCGCTATCAGATCCCGTTGGGGGTAGGAGCAGCACGCCATGAATTTCTATGGGAACCACCGCCCGTTGCCCCACGCGGCTATGGTTTGGAGTTGCAGATCCTGGATGACAAAGATCAGCCGTTGGGTCAACTCACATCGGCCATTGACATTCTGAATGACTGGCGGGAATATCCCCGTTACGGCTTTTTAGTTGATTTCTCTGAAAGTCGTGATGACGCTATGGAGACCGCCGAGCAGTTGGCGCGCTATCATCTAAATGGCATTCAATTCTACGATTGGCAATATCGCCATGATTCCCTATTACCGCCTACCAATGAATATACCGATCCCCTGGGCCGGAAACTGTCTCTGACGACGGTCCGCGACTTATTAGATACGATTCATCAATTCGGCATGAACGGTCTGCCATATCTCGCCGTCTACGCCGCTTCGCTGGAATATGCCCACGCCCATCCTGATGAGCGTCTCTATGACGTCGCCGGGCAACCTCTCAATTTCGAAAACTTTCTTGGTCTGGTCGACCCGACCGCAGACAGCGCCTGGGCTAATCACTTGCTGGCAGAATGCACGGAGCTCCTGGATACCCTGCCATTCGACGGATTGCACATAGATCAGTATGGAGAACCAAAAATCGCCTTCAATGCTGACGGCGCCCCCGTCGATCTGCCCCAAGCATTTGTCGATTTTGTTGGCGCGGTAAAAACAAACTTCCCGGACAAGACGGCCGTGTTTAATGCGGTCGGCAATTGGCCCATTGATGCATTGGCTGTAGGGCCGCAAGATTTCCTCTACATCGAGATCTGGCCGCCGGCGACCGGTTACCGAGATGTGTTGAAGATCGTGACCGAGGCGAGACGCAAATCGGGCGGAAAGCCGGTCGTAATTGCCTTGTACTTACCGGCCGATCGCGCAACAAATGTACAGTTAGCCAATGCACTTATCCTCAGCGCCGGAGGAACTCGGATCGAGATCGGCGAGCGGGATCGCTTGCTATCAGATCCCTACTTCCCAAACCACCAGCCCCTGCCACCGGACTTGATAGATGTCTTGCGCCGTTATACTGACTTTGTCGTTCGTTACGGTGAGTGGCTTGGGCCAGCGGCCGTCGATCTGAATCCTTCTTGTGCTACCGCACCCGACGGCATCTGGGCTATCCCGCGCCGCGCTGGTGAATGGCAGATCGTCAATCTGGTGAACACAACTGGACTCGGTGATGACCCAAAGTGGGACGAGCCCCACCCTAGCCCGAAAGGATTGGCCTCGGTTCCCGTTACCATCGAAGTAGATGGGCTGGTAAGCGAGGTATGGTGGGCCAGCCCCGATCAGGAATCATGCCGGTTGCAAGTCCTAGCCTGGCGACAAGATGGCTCACGAGTTCACATTGAATTACCATCCTTGGAGTTCTGGTCCTTGCTGGCGGTCAAAAACGTAATCCCGGTTTAAATCGGATTGCCCAGCCATTGCGAGAAAACGATTATGACTATGACCTTATGGGACCGCAGCATCGACATCATCCTCGAAAACCAGAGCTCTAGCGGCGCTTACCTGGCATCGCCCAACTTTCCGACCTATCACTATAGCTGGTTTCGCGATGGAGCGTTTATCGCCTATGCTATGGACATCGCCGGGCACCACGAGAGCGCGGCACGTTTTCATGAGTGGGCGGCGAC
>JAWOHK010000413.1:0-19910 GCA_046485205.1 Chloroflexota bacterium
GCACCAGGTCATCCAGAGCCCGCAGGGTCTCATCCAGTGGCGTTTCTTCATCCGGCGAATGGGTCTGGTAGAGGTCGATATAGTCGGTCTGCAAGCGGCGCAAACTGGCCTCGACCGCGTTGAGGATATGGCCGCGCGACAGCCCTTCGTCGTTCGGCCCGTCGCCCATCTTTCCACGGACTTTGGTGGCGATGATGATCTGGTCACGAGCGACGTCGCCGCTCGTCAGCCAGTTGCCGATATGAGTCTCGGCCACCCCGCCAGGGTTGCCCTCCACCCACCGTGAATAGACATCGGCCGTATCAAAGAAATTGATCCCCAACTCAACGGCACGACTCATAATCCGGTGAGCATCCGGCTCTTCGGTTGACCATCCGAACTGCATGGTCCCCAGACAAATTGTGCTGACTTTCAGGCCTGTTCGGCCGAGTCGTCGGTATTCCATGACTCCTTGTGGCTCCTTATTTTAATGAATCGACCAGGTGAATATAACCTTGCATGGCCGCTTCTTTAGACATCCCTTTAAGTCCGGCCCACGCGTCGTACTTGACGCGGCCGACTATATCGAACATACCCGGTCGACTCCCGCCGGCATCGCCGTCGTTCGCTTGCTTAAATAGTGCGTAGAGCTTCAACATCGTCTCATTATCGGGACGGGCAGAAAGATTGGTGGCGGCCTGGGCAGCAGCGTTGAATTGGGCTTGTAGATCGCTCATCGGATCGATCCCTTCATTCAATTTCCTCCGCTCGTGTCCGGTTGTTCGGTTTCTCCAGCCTCTTCCGCGGCGGCCGCCGCGGCCGCTTCCTCAGCGGCAGCCATAGCCTCTAATACCTCTTGCGGAATGCCTTCAAAGGGGTTGTCCGGGTTGAAATAGTTGTAGGCGGCACGAGCCATTTCCCGCAGGATGGGGAAGGTATAGTCGGACGACATCCAGTCCGTGTCCGGCTGGGCCAGCAGGGTATAGATGACAAAATCACCGCCGGGCGAATAGACGATTCCCGCATCCCCATGTTCGCGGAAGCTCCAGCCATGCTTGTGGGAGACAGGGACGCCATCGGGGACGCCAAAGCGAATGAGGTTGCCCTCAACATTTTCTACCATCAAATCAACGATGGCCTGGCACTCTTCGCGGGTAATCTCCCCCGGATAGACGGCTAACAAACCGCCCTCGCCCCTGGCACAATAGTAGAGCATGGCCAGTAAATAGCCGATGTCCTCGGCCGTTGTTTGCATGGTCGAGTCCGGCCTGGTGCTGATGTCGGTACGTTGGTTGGCCGGTGTATCATAGGTGCTGGGTCGCGATGGAACGACGGCCGCATCGTACGGTACGGCCATGAAAGTGTTTACCAATCCCAGTTTGTGCATTTCTTCCGTCAAGACCTGTGCACCCTGATAGGTATTGTCGGCGCCGGCAATGACGTGTAACAGCAAGTTGGCGCTGTGGTTACTGGAAGCGGTCGCCGTATTGACGAACAAATCGCGCTGGTAATCAGTCAGGGGGCCGTCAATGGCGCGATAAGCCTCAATAAAGATAGGTATCTTGAGGATGCTGAGTCCGGAAACGGCGACATCCGAGTTGATGCGCACTTCTTCGCCGGTCTGCAAATCGAGGATGTAGACGCTGGCGAAACCCTCAAACGCGGCGAGTTGTTTCTCGATCGATTCCTGCAACACGCGGATATCCCATTGTGGAGCCGGTTCTTCGATCAACACCAGTTCGGCCAGACGATTATCGGGGTTGTAAAGGATACTTCGCAGCTCGTTCAGACTGGCTTGCCGGTCAGTGATAATTCCCGCCCGGCCGGGCACAATTTCATTGGTGTCAGCCAGAAGTTGCGGGCCTTGGGCCGGGTTGTCGACAAAATCAGCGACCATATCTAGCTCGCGGCGCAACGTTGCCTCGTTGTGGCGCGCGCGTAGCGTAATATCAATGGGTTTCGGCGATAGGCCAATGACGAACTCGGCGTATTGGCGGGAAATTTCCTGAGATTGCCATTCCTCGCGCGCTTCCTCGATCATGCCTTCGGTATCGATGACAAATTCGGCCTCGCTAGGCATAAGCTCCGCAATCCGCTCCTCGCCTTTGAAAATCACAATCGGTTGCAGGTAACGGTTGTTGATGGCGTCGCGGGCAGCCTCCAGGGTCATTCCACCGACCGGCACACCGGCAATAGTCGTGGTCGGGGGAAGTTTGTCCATGGCGCGCCAGAACAAAAAGCCCTGATAGAGCAAATAAGTGGCCCCAAAGAGGAGTACCGCAATGATGAGTATCCGGCGAAGCGTACTTAACATGGGTAAAGCGGCTCAATTGTTAGCGGCGCGATCACCCCCAAGGTAGGGGGAATCAAAGTTAAAGTAATTATAAGCAGCTCGAGAAATATCTCCCATTATAGGAGCACTTACGGCCCACTCCAGCCAATCCGGTTTATAGAGGATTTCAACAATGACGTAGTCCCCACCAGGACTGAAGACGATCCCGGCATCTACATGGATATTGCCTGTCCATCCGTGACGGTGGGCAATAACCGTCTCGGCCGGGACGCCATCTTCCAAAAGGCTGCCGATCTTATTTTTCTCCATGTAATCGAGAATCTCCAGACATTCACGCTGCCAATCTTCCCCGGGAAAGGCCGCGACAATGGCCCCGCCGTCGCCGGTCGCGCAGTAGTAAATCATGGATAGCAGGATTCCAATATCCTCGGCCGTTGTTTGCATGGTGGTGCCGGGGTTCATCCGCAGGGCTTCAGCGATGTTAGCCGGTGTTTCCGGCGTTTGCTTGCCGGCAGGCAGGCCTCCGTCGTAGGGAGCCAAGATAAACGTATTGGCCAATCCCAAACGCTGCATCGTTTGGGTCACCGATTCCGCGCCCTTGTAAGGGTCGCGTGCCTCGCCCCCAATAATTGTCAGCAACTCATTGGCACTAGCATTTTCCGGGTTGATGACGAGTGTATCCGAAATCAGTTGTCGTTGAGTAAGGGTCGGCAGTTGATTGAGGGAACGATACGTCTCAAGGACAATCGGTATTTTCATCAGATCAATCGGCGAGACCGGCTCGCGGCTATTGATATTAACCTCTTCGCCGGTTTTCAGATCCATGATGAAAACGCTGGCAACTCCACCGGTTTCTTGCTCAAATATCTGTAAACGATTAACTAGTAAACGGGTCAGCAGATTAACATTGGCCCGTTCCGGCTTCTTCGGCTGGACAATCAGCCGCGCCTCCCGCAGGTTAGGACGGTAGAGGGCCGCTTCGATATCGGCAAAACTCGCCTCGATATTGGTTTCTGTGCCCGCGCTACCATATTGGAAGCTCATGCTGCTGGGAACCGGCTGAGGCGGTTGGGCCGGCAAATCGGTCAAGTCTTTGATACCTTCCAGCACGTTGCGCAATGCTTCCCGATTGTGGGTTGCCATCAGAGGCACAGGTTCGACCTCAACCGGCCGGCCCCACAAAAACCCCCAAAAACCTCCCCAGAAATCTTGTTGGGTTCGCTGATTGTCGGCTTCCCATAGCATCGTCTCATTGTCCAGTACAAACTCGGCACGAGGCGGTTCCAGCTCAAAAGATTCCTCACCCCGATAAAGGACGACAGGCGCATCAAGGTAGCGCGCCGTCAATTCTTCGATAGCTTCATCTTTGGTCATCAGGCCAATGTTGACGCCGCCAACGGTCAGACCAGTTGGATAGTAAGCGCGGGTACCCGAATATTGATAGAGCTTGTAGAGGAGGAAGAAAGAAACAACCACCATCAGGGAAACGGTGATCCACTGTCCCAGGCCGGGAGATGCGTTACGATTCATATGATCGGTAGATCCTCGCGCTGGCGGAGGGCCCTTGTGCTGGCCGGTTCCATCCAGGGACCGGGTAATGTTCGAAAGTGTTCCAATGCAATAGTAATCGCCTGCCGGGTAAATGGCTGTAATGAGTGCGGCAACTTGGAAAGAGAATGCCAGCGCGCTTCCAGTATTTCATAATTTAGCCGGATTGGACCCGGTTCGATCCAACCCAGGTAAGCCAGGACAACGTGATTTGGGTAATGTTCATGAACAACATGAACCACCGGGCCGAGGGTCACCTTTAATCCGGTCTCTTCGCGCAATTCACGTACCAACCCGGCCTGTGGTGCTTCATTCCGCCTGAGCCAGCCACCAGGCAGACCCCAAGGTGTCGTCGGATGGAACACATGGCGCAATAAAAATACCTCTTCCTGATCATTGAAGGCAACCAGCGCAACCCCGATGCGCTGCCGGGGAATGGTAAGCCGGATCGCCCAACCCATCATTTGAATGAACAGGCGGCGCCGAACCAACCGGGCTAACCCTTCTTTCCACGCATCGCCCTGCACAAATTTCACTATAAAGCGTTCTGCTTTCGTGCTTCCGCACGCCTATCAAATCAAACTTTCAATCTGTCAGTATAGCAAAAAGAAATCCGGTTACCATAGCCCTCCGCGTGCCGGTTATCGGTTTCTCATATCTGCCGAGCGGTGCAACCTGCCCTGAAACGTAACGTATAGTGGGTAAAGTTTGAATGCGGAGGTTGTTGCCATGCAACAAGAAAGGTTGACGCGTAGTGAAACGGATAAGATGATCGCCGGGGTTTGTGGCGGCTTAGCTGCCCACCTGGGGATCGATCCGGTCCTGGTTCGCTTGGCATTTGTGGTTCTTTTATTGGCCAGTGGTATCGGATTTGCAATTTATGTGATCCTGTGGATTGTGATGCCGGTTGAATCCCAAGTTCCGGCCGAAATCAGGGTGATGAACGATCAAGCGGCTGAGGATCCGTCGTCTCTCAAAAATCAGTCAAATCCGGCGGCAACTGTCGGGATCATCCTCATCCTTCTGGGCGCTTTTTTCCTGCTCAACCAGATGGGCTGGATACCGGGTTTGTTTTGGCCGATTGTGCTAATCGGTGCAGGTATCTTCTATCTGATCCGGCGTGCGCGATGATCGATTGTTTCGGCGGCGCGGTCGAGTCTTTGGGACATCCCCCGACAGCATGACCCGCCGCCCTTCACTCTCCGACTTGCGGAGTTCGCCGCAGATTTTTGGGTAGCGCTCGCACTCGCAGGCCGGGACGGGTTTTAGTGGCCGCTTCGTTCACATCCCCGTTTGAACCTGGCGGAGTTACACTTTGGGGAGCCAACGGCAGATTCACTGTGAATGTGGTGCCTGCCCCGACTGAACTTTCCACTTGAATGCGACCGCCATGAGCCTGGACCACCCACTTGACAATGGCCAACCCCAGCCCTGATCCGCCTTGTTCCCGGTTACGAGATTTGTCCACGCGATAGAAACGATCAAAGATATGGGGTAGATCTTCAGCCGGAATGCCAACCCCTGTGTCCGTAACAGATAAAATCGCGCGGCCGTCTTCCTTTCGCAACCGTAACTGGACCGACCCGCCCGATGGGGTGTACTTGATGCTATTATCGACCAGGTTCAGGATGACTTGCTTCAATCGATCTTCATCGCCCCGGACGATGACCTGATCGACTTCGGCTAACTCGACGGTAACCGACTTGTCGATACGGCTGATCTGGCGATAAACGTCGAACAGCACGTTGTCGAGTTCCACGGGTTCGAATCGAAGCGGCAATCCACCGGTATCAGCCCGGGCGAGAAGCAGCAAATCGCCCAAGAGACGACTCATCCGTTCCATCTCTTCCTGGATGACGATCATCGATTCTTGGTCATACTCGCCCATCCGTTTCATGAGGTCCAGGTTGCCCCGGACGCTGGTGAGCGGGGTTCGTAATTCATGGGAAACATCGGCCAGGAATCGTTGCTGGCTGCGGAAGAGGCGCTCCAGCCTCTCCAGGGTCTGATTGAACGCCCGAGCCAGATCGCCAATTTCGTCGGTGCGGCTGCTGTGAGGTACGCGGCGACTCAGATCGTCGGCCCGGGTGATCTGACGAGCTACTGTCGCAATGTCCTCGAGTGGTCGGAACAGACTGGAGGTCAAGAAGGCCGCCACGACCAGCGATGCCACCACCGCCCCCAGACTGATGAGTAAAGCCCGGCTGAGGACGCGATTGAATATCTCGAAATTATCCATCAGGCGCGCCACTTGGATATGACCGACAACTTGGCCCTGCTCGTCACTTACCGGTACGGTTAACACCCGCAGCAAGGTATCTCCGTGTGGAACCAGATGATAGGTGTCCTGGGATAACAAGCCTTCCGGATCCAAAAGCCCATCAAAATTGTTCAGATTTTCGGACACGAATATATTGGCCCGCTGGAGGTTGACAATTGTGGTGAAAGTGGATGCAGTTTTGAGGGTGGCTAAGTCCTGAGTGATGGGGATGCGAATGTCACCACTGGCCGTGGGTTCCGAATTACTAGTGATGATTTGAGAGGCTAATGAGTAGAGGTCGCCGTCTACCTGGGCCAAAATCTGGTTGCGGGGCAGAATGAAAACGACCAGTGCTGACAAAAAGTAAGCGACTGAAAAAATCAGGGCATATACGAAAAGCAGTCTATTTTGAATGGACAAGGACGCGCTATGACTCCTCACGGAGAACGTAACCGATTCCCCGCACGGTGTGAATCAGCCGGGCCATCCCTCCTTGCTCTGTCTTTTGGCGCAAATAGCGCACATATACCTCAATAATATTACTTTCGCCACCGAAGTCGTAATTCCAGACGCGGTCAAAAATGACATCCCTGGTTAAAACCTGTCGCGGATGGCGCATGAAGAGCTCCAGCAACTCATATTCCTTGGCGGTCAGGTCAAATATAGCGCCGCCGCGCCGTCCCTGGCGGGTGCCCGTATCGAGTTCTAAATCAGCGAAGCGGTATACCTGGGGCGTGGTAGGTTGTGCCCGGCGCAACAAAGCGCGAACACGGGCCATCAATTCATCAAAAGCGAATGGCTTTACCAGGTAGTCATCAGCTCCAGCATCCAGCCCGGCCACACGGTCCTCGATAGCCTCCTTAGCTGTCAGCATGAGAATAGGAACGTCGCTGGCCGCACGTATCCGGCGGCAAACTTCAATTCCGTCCATCCCCGGTAGCATCAGGTCAAGCAACACCAGGTCAGGTGGATTGTCCCGGGCAACTTCCAGAGCAGTGGAGCCATCAGCTACTGCTTCAACCCGATACCCCTCAAATCCCAGGCCGCGCTGCAAAAATTGGCGAATTCGTTCTTCATCTTCGACGACCAAAATGGTTGACGACATTGATCCAACCTCCAACTGACTTTCTTTATCTGGCATATCTCTCCATGATTCGGGATTTCTATGACTTTAATTGGAAACCGATCATCGTGAGAACTTAAAAGGGCAATATTAACCTAATGGATTATAAACACCTTACGAAGGCAAGCAACCACCCGATAACAGAGTGTAACGAGGTCGTAGTAGTTGGTTTCCCTCAGGCGGTAGGCTACAATGCACACGAACACTTCCTTAAAATGGTGGGTGAATGGATCAACTATACCAATTCAGTCTTGACCTGACGATTTGGCTGCAGGATACGTATCCAGACCTCCTGGTTTTTTTTAGCATCATCTCGGCCATGGGTGAGGAAGAGTTTTTCCTGATCCTCTTACCTGTCATTTACTGGAGTATAAACAAACGGCTGGGCCGCCAGTTGGGATACATTTTCCTGCTGTCGGCCGCGGCAAACAATATCCTGAAAAATTCTTTTCGCCTGCCGCGACCGTATTGGCTGAATCCCGCCGTGCAACAGGTCAATGCGGAGGGGTATGGTCTACCTAGCGGCCATGTCCAAAATTCTACAGCCATACTGTTTCTGGCGGCGGCGCTGAGGCAACGCAGCTGGATATGGTTGTTCGCGGCCCTGTTTATATTCTTGTCCGGATTAAGCCGCGTTTACTTGGGCGTCCATTTCATCCAGGATGTACTTATCGGTTTCTGGATCGGCCTGTTAGTTCTCCTTATCTACGGTGTGCTACGCAATCGCTTCACGGCCGGTTTCAACAAACGGATCTTAGGCCAACGGTTGCTGGCTTTGGTGGCCATTCCCGTCGGATTAGGGATTGTATATATTGCCATCCTCCTCATCATAGGGCTGCCTGACCTCACCGTACCCTGGTCGTCCTACATCCCCGCGGCCGAGTTGAATGGCCATGAGGACGTCGTCGCCACTATTGCCGGGTTATTGGGATATGGCATCGGTGTGATATTAGAAAGCAGCCGTATCCGATTTCGCTCGGATGGCCCTGTCTGGCAGCGGGCCACACGCTATGGGTTTGGGATGGCCGGTGCGCTGGTCATTTGGGCCGGGCTGCGGGCGATATTTCCTGCCGATCCGGCATGGATCGCCTTGCCGCTTCGTTTCATCCGCTACTTCCTTTTGCTCCTGTGGGTGACCTATTTCGCACCGTGGGTTTTTGTTAAACTGCGACTGGCCGCTTCAGACCCCGAGCCGGAAGCGCGGGTGATGTTGTGATACCTTAGTCAACTGCCGTTCGCCGGACCTCACACCGAGCGACCCGGGTTACGAACGATCAAGAAAACGATTATCCCCCTTCAACATCAACTCCAGACCGGTCGCCAGATTAATTTTCGGCCGGAAACCCAGAAGTTCACGCGCCAGGCTGATATCGGCCGCCAGGTGGGGGACGCCGCCGGACTTTTCCTGATTGACGATGATGTTGGCTCGTTTACCCGTTCCATTTTCGATCGCGCCGACCAAATCGACAATGCTTGTTTCCTGCCCTGAGCCGATGTTGATCACCGACCGATTCACCCCGGTGGCCGTTGCCGCCGACACCAGCGCGTCGACCACATCATTCACATAGATAAAATCCCTCGTTTGCCGGCCGCTGCCAAAGATGATAATCGAGCCTCCGGTGAGCGCCTGTTGCACAAAGCGAGGCACGACCGGCGCGTGAGAGGCGGGCAAGCTTTGATGGGGACCATAGGCGTTGAAGATACGCAGGATGACTGTTTCCAGGCCCCATAATTCGCCGATGGTGTGGATGTACTGCTCGGCTGCCCACTTGCTGACGGCGTAGGGACTGTCAGGATGAGGCGTATCGTTTTCACGCACTGGCTGCCGATCCTGGCGGCCGTAGACCGCGCCGGAGGAGGTGAAAACAACCCGGCCGACACCGGTATCACGCATGGCTTCCATTAAGCTGACCGTGCCGCTGACATTAACGCGACTATACTCACGCGGATAGAGGATGGACTGGGGGACAGAGACGCGCGCCGCCAGATGGTAGACGCATTCAACATCACGCAATAACGACCAAAGAAGGGGCACGTTGTCAACATCGCCGTGCGTGAAGGCGATACCCGGGTTGAGGCGCCGGGTCTCGCCGTTACTCAGATCGTCCAATACGTGGACTGTATGCCCGTCGGTAGCCAGCCGGTTAGCCAGCGTCGAACCTAGGAAACCAGCCCCGCCGGTTACAAGAAATCGCATTGTAAATTCTCGGCCTCGTTGCGCTAAGGATTGGAAGTGGTTACTGTGGAAGCCACGACCAGCATCCTATCACTCTCTTCGTCATAAGGAGAACCATCATAATCGCCATACAAACCCTGAAGTCGAAACCCCACCAGATTTAAGAGCAGCTCAATTTGATGCGGGTACAGATAGTGATAATTCTGCCGTAATTTAAAGCGCCGTGATAGATCTTGACCGGACGCGACGATCTCATAAATCCAGGTTACGGTGACGGCTTGTTCGCCAGGCACCGTCTCGTAAGCAGTGTACTGGGATATGATCTCCCCCGTCGTCTTGTCTTCAAGGACCTCTTCCAGCACAAAGTCGGGTTCATCGGCCGCAGAGGCCAGGGTCAGCGGATTATCCAGATCGAGCAATACAAGACCACCATCGCGCAAAAGGGGGCGGATCCGCTGTATGGCTCTCGCTGCGGCTGTTTCATCCAGATGCATGAAAGTGTTGTAACCAAAAAATGCCAGGCCAAATGGCCCGGCTTCATCCAGCGAGGTGAGAGTGGTCATATCAGCCATGACCAACTCTACACGATCCCGCACGGTTGGTGCTTCCGAGGCCAATCGCATTTCGGCGCGGGCCAGCATTTCCGTCGAGTTATCGACGCCGGTTACCCGATAACCGGCTCGAGCTAGCGGCACGAGCAATCGACCGCTGCCACAGCCCAGTTCCAGAAATGGATCGTCGGTTTTTTCCGCTTGGGCCAGGAGGAAAGGGATATCGGCCGTCAGGTGATCATGACTCAAATCATAATAACGGGCGATATGGTCATATCCGGTAGTCATCCTGTTCATCTTTAACCTGGTTCGCTGTTAAATTGTGGGGTTCGTTTCTCTCCAAACGCCCTCATCGCTTCGATATGGTCGGGTGAGGACCAGAGGTCGACAAAGAATCGAGCTTCCAACGTCTGGGTTTCGGCCGAGGAAAGATGGACGGCGGCGTGAACGAGCATTTTGGTGGCCGCCAGGGCTTGCCGAGGCAAAAGAATCAGCTCCTCAGCCCACTGGTAGGCTGCATCCAGAACGTCACTATTGGCCGGTACGATCCGGTGAATGAGGCCGAGAGCCAGCGCTTCAGCCGCATCAAAGCTGCGCCCCGTGAGCAAAAGCTCCATAGCCCGGCTCTGGCCGATCAAATCTACCAAACGGCCTGTGCCGCCCCAGCCTGTTGTCAGGCCGTTGTGGACCTGACGAAAAGAAAAACGAGCGCTGCCGGCAGCCAGCCGCAGATCGCAGGCGGTGAGGATTTCGCAACCTCCGCCGATGGCATCGCCGTTGACCGCGCCGATTACGGGATAGGGGAGGGTGATGAGATTGGCCAGCGCCGCGCTCATCACGCGGTTCAATCGTTCCCCAGCCGTCCTTTCCGGGTGATCGACCAGCTCCTTCAGATCGCCGCCGGAGACGAAAGCCTGGCCCGTTCCCGTGATGATCAGGACGCGGATGTCGGGATCCTGGCCGGCAGCCGTAACGGTCGCTGCGAATTGTTCTTGCGCTGCCCAGGTGAATGCATTGCGGGATGCCGGTCGATTGACCCGGAGTACCGCCACGCCTGAGTTATTCGCACTGTATTCGATGCTTCCTGACATACCTGAACGATAGCCGGAAATGGTTGGATTAGCCATCGATTCGACAGCAAACTTGAAATAACACGTGGCCGGCGATCGATAATCGACGGGAGTCGTTTTGTCACCGGGCGATGACATAGTGGCTGGAACGGACTGGCGCGATGTTCGAATTAACGGATTAACCGGTTTGCCGGGTCAGGTGATCGAGAACCTCCAGCAAGGGTTGCAGTTCGTTTGGCGCGGCCGTCTCAGATGTTTCGATTGTATGTTGGACGCCGGCGACTTCAACTGTGACTCGATAGCATAGTTCATCGGCTCCTATCCCTGAAGTCTCGAAGGTCTGACCGGTCCCTTCAGTCAAATCAAAAAAATCGACCTCGTCGACGATCTCCAACAACTTCAACGCTTTTTCGGCCGGGATCGCGTCAGTATCGACCACTGTCGAGATGGTCCGGCCCATGAACCCGCCACTTCTCTCAAAGTAGATCTTCATGAGGATACTCCTGCACTTTCACCCGATAGCAAGATGTGTCTACTATCAACTACGCGGTCCAACCAATGACCGAACTAACCCTGCCAGGCTGGGAACGCATCCCGGCCGCTCATCCCCACCGCTCGTTGGCGGGGTGCTCCCCGATTCTACTTCAATACCAACCTCAGCCCATCCGGCACGGACGGCTTGTTGTTCCAGACTGCCTTGACCGAAAAGATCGCGCGCCGCTTCATATGTCTTGGCTGCGGTCGTCGCAAAATCGCTTCGGGCCTGCAACTTTGAATTCAGGGTCACATACCAAATTTGCCCGGCTTTCTCCCAGGCATGCTCACCGATGTTGGTGGCCGTCACATAGAACGCCCGGTTAGGAATTCCCGAATTGATGTGGACGCCGCCATTGTCGGATTGAGTTTGAACATAATCACGCATATGGCCAGGTTGGGGATCTCGTCCGAGAACCGGATCGTTATAGGCTGTCCCCGGTTCTTTCATGGATCTTATGCCAAACCCATTGACATTAGGTGTGAATAATCCCTCACCGACGATCCAGTCCGCTTCCGATGCTGTCTGGCCCAGCATGCGCTGTTTGACCAACGAACCAAAGACGTCGGACATGGATTCATTGATGGCCCCCGATTGCCCTTGGTACACCAGATTGGCCGTGAATTGCGTCACACCGTGGGCCAGTTCATGCGCGATAATATCCAGGGCAATGGTGAAACGATTGAACAGACGTTGATTGACGGGCAGATCTTCATCTCCATCGCCGTAGACCATCTGGCGACCATTCCAAAAGGCGTTGTCATAGCCGGTGCGAAATTGGACCGTGGAATCGATCCGCATGCCGTTGCTATCTATGGAGTCTCGCTTGTAGATGTCGGAAAACAGCGCATAGGTATTGCCCGCGCCGTCATAGGCTTCATCAGCCGCCGGGATGCCGCATGGGGATGCCCCTTCAGTACGAATTGCCCGTCCGGGCAAGTTGCTCAAGTTGTTGGCTGTATAGACGACGCGGTTCAGCCCGCCCGCGGTCGCGGCCTCCATGATCGTTTCTTCCGGGCCTTCCTTGCTGATGACCTCGCGTTGCATGCGTAGCGCTTCCGCTGACACAATATTGCGCAAGGCTTGCTGCCGTTGCTCTAATGTGCCGTTCTCGACGATCTCGCGCAGCATGTGGGGCGGGATAATGCAGTGAATCGAACTTCTGCCGTGCATGAGCCTGTCTCCTTGTGGCCACTCGGAGCCGGATGATCGACTTCGCCTCCGATGTAAATCCATTGTACCTAACCCAATCGGATCGGTAAATAAGAAAAATTCTTCAGAGTGCTTCCATTATTCTGGCAGAGTTTTGATTGATTTTAGCGATTTGTCAAATTAACCCCCGCAATCGACTGCTTTGACTCTCCCTGCGTCATGACCGAATTTTTGACCCTTTAAAACGTGAACCATCGACTTATTGTTATGATATAATTGAATTACCCTTCGGTGTTCTGCGCATTCCAGCCTCTGCGAATGAATCATTCCAGGCTGAAGGGAAGGATTTCGATATGGCAAAACGCATGAGTCCTAGGGTTTGGTATTTGGTTGGAATTGGAGCCGTAGCATTTGCAGTGGATAGAGCTAGGCGTTTGCTCGACCGCCGGCGCGGTTCCGACTCTTTGGATGATGTCGTGTCTGGCGCCATGCCAGGTGAAGAGGCGACCGTCCCTCCTTTTCCAGTGGAGTCTGAGGCAGTCTCGCCCATCTTGACCGGCCAAGATGTGGCGGTTGATCGGGAGTCGGCCGAGTATCCGGTCGCTGGAGCACCATCTGCTGATGATCTCACGACCATAAAGGGTGTTGGACCCACTTACGCCAGGCGTCTGGCTGAGGCCGGAATCAACACTTACGACGAACTCGCCGGCACTTCGCCGCAAATGTTGCGCGATGTAACCCACGCTCTGGCCAGTTCAGATGTTGAAGAGTGGATCGCTCAGGCTCGTTCGTTGAGTGGTGAATAATAATGGGCTGCACGAAAACAGCCCATTAATTGCCTCTTGGTCAGACTGATCTGCGCTAGCGCTCCGACTTTAGTGCGATTTTCTTTGCCGTTTCTTCGCGCCACCATTCGATCAGACTTGGTATGTCCGGGTGATCGCCGGCGTGTTTGCCATAATAGGCAAATTGAACGATTCCCTGCTCATCCACGATGAATACGGCTCCCAAACGCAAGGAGTCACCGGTTGAGGACCCCTGAGTGAATCCTTTGGACGCTGCTCGCGCACCGGCTTTGAGTGCGTCGGGAGCGACGAGACGTAACAAGTTACCCCGGCCGATTCCATAAGTATCATACAAGTCCGGCTTCTCGTTTGTTAGGCAAGTGACGCTAGGCGCAAGCTTATTGCCAAATTGGCGCGCGTGCTTGGGCTCGCCCAGGCCAATCGCCACGATCTGCAAGCCGGCGGCTTCAATTTCTTCCTTATGCAGCTCCAACTGAGCCAGCCATTCGCGGCAATGAATTCAGCCGAAGTGGCGCAGGAAGGTTAGAAATGTGGGGCCTTTGGCCCAAAGGTCGACGAGCGATATGTCCTGCTCATCGACGCCCAGGCAAATCCCGTTTGGGGCATCGTCCCCTGGAACCAATCGTTTCGGTTTAGTCATCTGGAATGCTCCTATGGCCGCGGGCAACTGGCCCGGCCGTTATAATGCCTAATTTAATCTCTCCATAAAAAGTCTAACATGTGTACAGCATTTGTCAATATATCGTGCGGATAGGCTAGGCGCTATTGAGTGGCCTCTAAGATTTGGCATCCGGGACGGTAGGGGTGTTGACGAACCTTCGTGCTTGCGGGAAGGTTCCGCATGGCCCACAGACCGGCCAAGTCCACGCTGCAAGCGGCCACCATCCACAGACCCCACACGATGAGCGTAAAGTTACCGGTCAAAGCCCCTATAAGACCCGGAAACAAACCCAGCAACAGGAATGGCAGAAACAAAATGACTCGATAGGTTCCGGCCCGCATCAAGCTTTGGCAGCGCCCATGTGTAGCCATACCATGAGTCGGACTGCTTGTATGTAGGCGGCTGGGCGATCGGCTACCTAACCGGCAAGCCACTCGCAGCAGCGACACGCGAATCAACAGACCGAGAAGCAGAAATCCTATTAATGCGATCAGGCTCATACTCGTAAAATCCGGTAAGAGTTGTCGAATCTGAGATCCCCAGCGCAGTTGATAGAGAATCAGGAACAGTGTCATGCTACCAATCACAACGGCCAGAGAGATCATCATGGCTGTCGGCGGGGCGATGGTTCGTTCGCCGGCGACTGCCGGTCCGGTCATTTGAGCCGGTGGCGATCCTTCCGGAGAATTGCCGGTGGCATCGGAAGTCCGTGGCATCGATGGGGATGGTAGAAATTCCCGCGGGTCATCGGCCAGCAGTGCGTGGTTGAAGAAATCGACCAATGTCTGGCCGTACGCCTCCGGTTCGAGGATCCAGCCGGTGGCATGCCGTGCATTTGGCAGTTCGTACCAGACCTTTGGATTCCCAGCCGCCTCAAAGAAGGAGTGAGTTAATCGCTGCTCCATCCCCATACCGGTGCTAATGAATAAGACAGGCCGGCCGGCGACCCGGCGCAACGCCGCCTGATTGGACGGCAACGGGCGAGCCTGCGGAGTGAACCAGTTGATGGCGCTCTGATAATAGCGCTCCAACGGGTAGCGCCAGAAGCGGTCGAGCGCATCGACGGGCGGGGGCAGGTCCTCTATTGACCCAAGTACTGGACCATCGACAGCAATGGCCTTGACACTGGCGGAGCGAGCAGCCGCCTGAATGGCCATCATCCCGCCGACCGATATTCCCATGATCCCGATACGCCCCTCAATCTCCTGCTGGCGTGACAGGTAAGCAACGCAGGCCACCACATCCTCAACCAGCCGCTCGTCACGCGTAAACCGCCGGCCGCCGCTGCGGCCGTGGGCGCGCAAATCGATCATTAACACGCCATAGCCCGCGCGCGCCAATGTCTCACCATGGTAGCTGACGGCCAGCCGGTTGCCGCCCATCCCGTGCAGCAACAAAATCACCGCTCCGTTTTTAGGCGGGACATACCACCCGTCCAGGTTCACACCGTCGGATGAGGTTATGTGGACATCCTCATAAGTCACACCCCACTCTTCCGGAGCGGAAAACGTGACCCGCAAGCGAGGTGGCCGGGTAAATAGAAAAGCGGCCATGATCGGCCGGATGACCACTTGATAGATTAGAAAGAAAACGGCGGTTTGAGCCAGTATCATACGTGGGCGCTATTGTAGCCTCATCTATCCCGCACGAGAAAGGTGAGTTATATCCTATAAACCCCGGCCTTATTTGCCTGCACGCCACTAAACAGATACTATGCTGCCGAAATTTTCACAGGAGTGTCATAGGGAGCGATGTTCGAACTCAATGGGGTCTATCGCAATCGGATTGGTGAATACACTGTTTTGGCCATGAATGGCCCGAAGATGACCGTGCGCTATCAAGACGGCACGGAAGCCGAATTAAATATTGGCATCCAGGAACGCATCTGGGAGAACATTGTGGCGGAACAGGAAGTCCGCGCAGCCAGCGGTCGCCACCTGCGCCAGTCAAACAAGGACACAACCCACTATATTAAAGTAGTCAGCATTCCCCCGGGCGAAGGCCTGGTCTTTCCCGGCTGGCAAGAGCGGGTTGTAATGGCACCCGCGCCGGAGATGGCGCAACGGATCAAATCAGGCGACCGCTTTATTTATTATGCCCTCGAGGCGCAGACCTTCTTTGCCGTCGTGACGATCACCGGTGACGGCTTTGAAGCCGCCACGAAACAGTATACCTTCACAACGGATGCCGCCCGCGCCTACTTTTTCCAGACCGATGTCGATGCAACCGTGCCCAGCCTGGACCATGGTGTGACCATCGATTCAGTCGAACTGGAAAGCTATCCTGACTTCGGCAAGCTACAAATGGAGCCGGAATCCTTCTTCCGCATCAGTGAAGACGACTTCGAGTTGCTGGCCGAGGCGCTGACCGAGATCACCGAGGACGACGAAGAAGAGACTGAAGATTACGAAGAGTACGAAGAAGACGAGGTCGAATAGGCGAATGGCCGAATACATACTGGTCTGCGTGGCCTGGCCTTACGCTAATTCCGATATCCACCAGGGCAATGTCACAGGATCCTATCTCCCGGCCGACATCTATGCCCGCTATCATCGACTGCGCGCCAATCATGTCCTCATGGTATCGGGATCAGATAGCCACGGCACGCCGGTGACGGTGAAGGCCGAAGAGCTGGGGAAAAGCAATCTCGAAGTTTTTGAGCATTTTCACGGCCGTTTTCTGGATTTATTCCGCCAGCTTGGTCTGAGCTACGATCTGTTCACCCACACCAACACGGAAAATCATTTCCAGGTGTCCCAGGATGTCTTCCAGCAATTATTGCACAATGAATATCTCTATCGGAAAGTGACACCGCAGATGTACTCCCCGGAGACCGGCAAGTTTTTGCCCGACCGTTACGTCGAGGGGACGTGCCCGGTGTGTGGCTATGGCAGCGCCCGCGGCGACCAATGCGACAATTGCAACACCCTCTTCGAGAGCGCCGCCCAACTCATTAACCCGCGCAGCAAGACCGACAACAGCACGCTGGAATTGCGGGATACGGAACATTTCTTCCTTGACTTGCCGGCTATCGCCGAGGATGCGCTATCCGACTGGATCCACGCCGACAAACCCCACTGGCGGCCGCAGGTGATCAACTTCGCCCGCAATTTCATCGACCAGGGACTTATCGGCCGGGCTGTCACCCGTGATATGGATTGGGGCATCCCCGTGCCGGTCGAGGGCTTTGACGACAAAGTTCTGTATGTCTGGTTCGAGGCCGTCATCGGTTACCTTTCGGCGACTATCGAGTGGGCCGCCAACCAGGGCGAGCCGGAAGCGTGGCGTAACTGGTGGAAAAAACCCGCGGCACGCACCGTCTACTTCATCGGCAAAGATAACATCCCCTTTCATACTGTCATGTGGCCGGCCCAACTATTGGGTGCGAGGGGTCTCTATTCCGAAGATCCGCAGACGCATTTGAATATGCCCTATGATGTACCCGCCAACGAATTCATGAATATGGAAGGTCAGAGGATCAGTGGCAGCCGCAACTGGGGCGTGTGGATGCTGGACGCGTTGGAGCGTTATGATCCTGATCCATTACGCTATTATCTGACGACCAATATGCCGGAGACACGCGACAGCGATTGGAGCTGGGAAGGCTTCATCGAGCGCAATAACAACGAGTTGGTGGCTAACTGGGGTAACCTGGTCAACCGGGTGCTGAATATGACCCAGCGCTACTTCGATGGCGTGGTGCCGGAGCCGGGCCAACTGACCGCGGCCGACGAAGCGCTGCTGGCGGCTATCGATACGGGCTATGACACCGTCGCCGGATATTACGACGCCTGCAAGTTTCGTGCCGCCGTCCAGGAAGTGTTGCGCTTGTCGACGCTGGTCAACCAATACCTGGAAGAGACCAGCCCGTGGACGGTGATCAAGTCCGACCGTGAGGCCGCCGGACGAGCGCTTTATGTAGCCGCGCAGGCCATCAACGGTCTCAAGATTCTCTGGTCGCCGGTGCTACCGTTCACCAGCCAGCAATTGCATGAGATGCTGGGCGAGCCGGGAACGATCTTTGGCGATCAGGTCGTGCGGCAGTACGAAGAAGTTTCGCGCAGCCACCTGGCGCTGACCTATGACGGAGCGACAGCCGCCGGGCGTTGGGTAAGAACAGAAATTCCGGCCGGGCGGCGATTGCCCAAACCGCAGCCGCTCTTCAAAAAACTGGAGCCGGAACTGGCGGCGCAGGAGTTACAGCGTCTGCGGCTGATTGATTAGACCTGACAGGTTTTAGGAAACCTGTCAGGTCTTGATGAGGCCTTTAACCAATTATGACCGACAACAAAGTCATCTATTCTATGATCGGCGTGGGCAAGATCGTCCCGCCCAATCGCGTTATCCTGCGCGACATCTCGCTGTCCTACTTTTACGGAGCCAAAATCGGCGTTCTGGGTTTGAACGGCGCGGGCAAGAGCACCTTGCTACGGATCATGGCCGGGATTGACAAGGAATTTAATGGCGAGACCATCCTGTCGCCGGGCTACACCATCGGCTTTCTAGAGCAGGAGCCGCTACTCGACGAGACGCGCAACGTCCGGCAGGTGGTCGAGGAAGGCGCGCAGGAAGTCGTCGACGCCCTGCGCCAGTTCGACGAGCTCAACGCCCGCTTTGGTGAAGACCTGACGCCGGATGAGATGGACAAGCTCATCGAAGATCAGGGTAAATTGCAGGACAAGCTCGATCACATGGACGCCTGGAATCTCGACAGCCGGCTGGAGCTGGCCATGGATGCGTTGCGCTGCCCACCGGGCGACACGCCGGTCGAAATTCTCTCCGGCGGCGAGCGGCGGCGGGTGGCCCTGGTGCGCCTACTGCTCAAGCAACCCGACATCCTGCTGCTCGATGAGCCGACCAACCACCTCGACGCCGAGTCAGTCGCCTGGTTGGAACGTCATTTGCAGCAGTATCCCGGCACGGTTATCGCCGTTACCCACGACCGCTATTTTCTGGACAACGTCGCCGGTTGGATTCTGGAGCTGGACCGCGGCTACGGCATTCCCTGGAAGGGCAATTACTCCTCCTGGCTGGAGCAAAAGCGCCAGCGTCTGGCCAAGGAAGAGCGCTCGGAAGCCCAGCGCATGAAGACGCTGGAGCGCGAGCTAGAGTGGATCAATATGTCGCCCCGCGGCCGGACGACCAAATCCAAGGCCCGTATCAACCAGTACAACCAGTTGCTGGAATCGGCCGGAGAAAAGGCGCGCGAGGACCTGGAGATCTACGTGCCGCCGGGGCCTCGCCTTGGTGATATCGTCATTCGTGCCGAGCAGGTCAACAAAGGCTTCGGTGATCGGCTTCTGGTCGAGGACATGACCTTCGACGTGCCGCCGGGGGCCATCGTCGGCGTCATCGGCCCCAACGGCGCGGGCAAGACGACGCTCTTCCGCATGATCGTCGGCCAGGAAGAGCCGGACGACGGCGACCTGAAAGTCGGGCAGTCGGTCAAATTGGGCTACGTCGACCAGAGCCGCGACACACTGGACGGCGAGAAAACGGTGTGGCAGGAGATCAGCGACGGCGAGGAAACGCTGGAACTGGGCAAGCGCAAGGTCAACTCGCGGGCCTATGTCTCGCGCTTCAACTTCGCCGGGTCGGACCAGCAGAAGCTGGTCGGCACGCTTTCCGGCGGTGAGCGCAACCGGGTGCACCTGGCCAAGGTGCTTAAGAGCGGGGCCAACGTGTTGCTGCTGGACGAACCGACCAACGACCTGGATGTGAACACGCTACGGGCGCTGGAAGAGGCGCTGCTGAGT
>JAWOHK010000024.1:0-10966 GCA_046485205.1 Chloroflexota bacterium
GGTGATGGACGGCGACCTGGATCCATTCATCGACGCCCTGACCGTGGCCGACGAGACCGAAAAACTGGCCGCGGCGACGGAGTAGGAGAGAATGGAACGCACATAACGCTGATCGAAGACGCAAATTAGCAAAGAAAACTCAATTAAATTTTCAGAGAAAATCAGCGTCCCATCAATGCCATCTGCGTGCCATTTTTACCGAGGAGCACATGACCGAACTTGTTTACCAGCCTAAAGGCCTGTATTTTGAGGATTTCGAGGTTGGCCTGACCCTGAGCACGGCCGGGCGGACGATCACCGAGACCGATATCGTGGCCTTCGCCGGGCTGTCGGGTGATTTCAACCAGATCCACACCAACGCCGAATTCGCCGCGAGCGACACCTTTGGCCAACGGGTCGCCCACGGCCTGCTGGTTCAATCTATCGCTACGGGACTGGCGGTTCAGTCGGGCGTAATCGAGGGCACCGTACTGGCCTTTCGCGAACTGGAAACCAAGTTCAGCCTGCCAGTCTATATTGGGGACACGGTTCACGTCGAGATCGAAATCGTTGAGAAAAAGGCCTTTCCCCGGCTGAAAGGCGGCAATGTAACGATGAAATACGGTGTTGTCAACCAGAAGAGCGAGACCGTCCAGCGTGGCAATTGGGTCATGCTGGTCAAGAGCAAAGGCTGAGCGTTGCCTCAACGTAGCCTTTGCGTGCGGAACTTTTGCCCCGGATTCCACGTTAGGTAAGGTATATGGACGATCCAAAACGCGATCCGGAAGAGGAGCAGGAGACCCGGGCTGAACGCCCCGCACCTCCGCCGATAACCCCTAAGCCAAAATCACCGGCCCGAGACCCGGAGACGATTTCACTCCTCGATCTGATGAACGAGGAAGCGGAGGGGGAAGACAAGACACCGCCGCCGGAGGCCAATACGGTCGTCCCACCGGTGGCCGCGCGCCCGTCTCCCACCCCGGAAGACGATGAGGACACTCCAACGGGCACGATCCGGCCACCGGCCGGGCAGGAACGCCGGCGCCCCCTGCCGCCCCAGCAATGGACCACTCCGGAATCGACCCCGACAGTCGATGACACGGAGGCGACGGTGGTCAGGCCCAATGTCGCCTTTCCCCAAAAGGCGTCGACTCACCCGACCAATCCTCCGTCGTCGAGTGAACAGCAGACGGTTGTCCATCCGCGACCACAACAACAGGCGCAACGGCCGCCGCAACGACCCCCGGCAAGACCACCGGCCACCGACCGCCGCCCGCGCCCGGCTCCGCCGCCGGTGACGTCACAGCCGACGAAAGGCGGTGATGGTGCTCGCGTTCTACGTGGGATCGGGATCGGTTTGCTGGCCGTCGTTGTCCTCGGCTTTCTCTTCGCCTCACTGGCCGCCATCGGCTACAGTCTGGTGGCCCGTGACTTACCGCGGCCGTCAGAGTTGCGCGCCCGGGCCAGTACCTTTGAAACCGCCCGAATCTACGACCGCAACGGCCAGTTGCTCTACGCCTTGGCCGATCCTAACGCCGGGAACCGCACCTACGTGCCACTGGACCGCATTTCACCCTTGCTGATCGAGGCCACAATCGCCACAGAAGACCGGCGCTTCTATGAGAACCCCGGCTTTGACGTATTTGGCCTATCACGAGCGGTCATTGAGGCCGTGCGCGAGCAGGAAGCCGTGGCCGGCACCAGCACCATCACACAGCAGTTAGTGCGGGCGGTATTGCTGGATAAGGAAGAGCGAACCGAGCGCACCATTCGCCGCAAGGTGCGCGAAATCATTCTGGCTGCCGAAATATCGCGAACTTATACCAAGGACGAAATTCTGGAGCTGTATCTCAATGAAATCTACTACGGCAGCCTGGCCTATGGCATCGAAGCAGCTTCACAGACTTATTTCAACCATTCGGCTTCGGAACTAAATCTGGCCGAGGCTTCGCTGCTGGCTGGGTTACCACAGGCACCGGCGTTATGGGATCCCTACTCCGCCCCGGACAAGGCCATCGGCCGCCAGCGCGAGGTGTTGAGCCTCATGGTCGCCAATAACTACGTCACTCTGGATGAGGCTCAAGCGGCACTCGACGAAATGGCCAGCCGTGTCTATGACTTGCAACCGCCGCAGGTGAACATCCGCCACCCGCATTTCTCCTTTACTGTGTTGCAACAAGCCGAGGAATTATTGGGGGCGCAATCGATCTATCGCGGCGGGCTAAGCATCCACACGACGCTCGATCCGGCGGCGCAGCAGCTGGCCGAGGAAGCCGTGGCCGCCAATCGCGATCTACTGGTGGCCGGTGGAGCCAACAACGCTGCCCTTGTCGTCCTGCAACCGGAAACAGGCGAGATTTTGGCCATGGTCGGCAGCGTCGATTTTAACAACGAGGCTATCAGCGGGCAGGTCAATATGGCCCTAGCCCCGCGCCAGCCCGGATCGTCAATCAAGCCGCTGGTCTATTTATCGGCCTTCGAGCGTGGCTGGACGCCTTCAACCCTGCTGTGGGATGTCGAAACTCAGTTCGCCGACGGAGTCAATCCGGCCTACGTTCCCAAGAATTTCGACGACCAATTCCACGGCCCGCAACGGGTGCGCCCGGCGCTGGGCAACTCCTACAATATCCCGGCGGTCAAGACAATGGAATTCGTAGGCGTGTGCGAATTCATCGCCAATGTCCAGAAGGTTGGCATGGGCTCGTTGCGTGATGAGGGCTGCCTGGAAGTAGGCTCACCGCGCAACTACGGCCTTTCGCTGGCGCTGGGCGGCGGCGAAGTACCCGCGCTGGAGATGGCCGGGGCGTTCGGCGCGCTGGCTAACCAGGGCCGCTACATCCAGCCCTATGCCATTGCCCGGATCGAGGACCGGTTGGGCAATATTCAGTACGAACAGCAACCATTCGACCCCGCTACCGCGCAGATCGTGCGGCCAGAACACGCCTATTTGTTAACGCATATCCTCAGCGATAACGACGCCCGCGCGGCCGAGTTTGGTCAGAATAACCTGCTGAATATTCCCGGCTACCAGGTAGCAGCCAAGACCGGCACCTCCGGTACCTCTCGCTTTGACGTGCGCGACGGCTGGACCATCGGCTACACGCCGCAGGTGCTGGCCGCCGTTTGGGTGGGCAACACCGACAACCAGCCCGTCGGCGAGGGACAATCGGGCTACCGGCTGGCCGCGCCTATTTGGAACCGTTTCATGACCCAGTATCTGGCCGGGCAACAAGCGCTAAGCTTCGTTCGCCCGCCGGGCATCGTCGAACGCGAAATCTGCGCTGACACCGGTCAGGCTCCCGAACCGGCATCGACCTGCCCGCGCACCGTTGAAATTTTTGCCGGTGACCAGCCGCCGTCTCCGGAAACCGATTCAATCACCCGCGTAGCCGTGGATCTGTGGACCGGTCTAAGGGCCAACGAATGGTGCAACGATGCCGTCTACGAAGCGACCTATGGTCAGTTGCCCGCTTATGGTCGACCGGAAGTGCTGGAACGCGAGCGCGCGCTGGCCCGGAACTGGCTGGAAACGACCGGCATCGGGCAACAATGGATTGCCCAAAGAGGTCTGACGCTGCCGTTAGGGGTGCCCCCGGAAGCGGCCTGTGACCCCAACACACCCCGGCCGCGAGCAGAGATCACCCGCCCGCGCTTTGAAGGCGACGCCCTCGACCACTCGCGAATCGAAATCTGGGGTACGGCGTTCGGCCCGAACTACCAGGGCTTCCAGGTAGAATACGGTTTCGGGGACAATCCCGGCGGCTGGGGGCTGGTGCAGGAGCGGCGGCCGGAAGTGGTGCAGGACGGCCTGCTGGCGGTGTGGGACGCTTCCCAGATCAATTTCAGCGGCCCGCTGACGCTTCGAGTGATCGTCTTTGGCCCCGACAATCCGACTACGCCGGAGTTTGAGCCGGTGCAGAAAGAGGGGCGGATCACCTTTAACCTGGTTGAGCCGACGCCGACGGTGACGGCGACGCCAACTGAAACCCCAACCGCGACTCCGACGGCCACCCCTACCACCACCCCGACGGCGACGGTCGAAGCGACCTGGACGCCGACCCCAACAGTTGAAGTGCCGCCGACGGCCACGCCAACCCTGGAGGGTGTTCCGATTGAAACCACCATACCATCGGTAGGGACAGCTTATCCTTAGGACTTTGGAAGGCGGTGAATCTTCCAATCTTCCCGCCTTAATCGTTTGGTTCTGTGTGGCATAATCGAAATTGACCCACACGATCGAAGTCAGCAACCATTAATTCATTATCGAGGAGAGGTGTATAAGTTCCCCTGACGCCAAACCTGCACTTGTCCTAATTCACTGATTTCCCTACAATCTACCAAGTTCGCAGTCGGTTGCCACGGTCTTCGCAGTCCAGCACAGGAGTGGGGCATTTCGGGTACCGCAGGCTACCGTTTAATCGGCGTCAACGATTGACAATCTAGCAAGGACGCTATGGATCGTCGACAGCTCCGTCAGGCATTGCAGGATAGCTTCAGCCTCAACGATTTACGAGCGTTATGCTTCGATCTGGGGCTGGATTACCGTTCGTTCGATGACGGCAGCACGGCGTCGCTGGCCATGGGGCTGATCGCCGCTTGCGAGCAGAGCAGCCGGATGGCTGAACTCCTGGACCTGGCCCGGGAAAGTAAGCCCTACGTCAAGTGGGATTATCAATCCCTGTCTTCAACACCGACCGCGCAAATATTCCCCGATTCGGCCGCCTATATTTCGTCTGCCGGTTACACGGCACGCGAACTGCCGCAGGGGACCGTCACATTTTTATTCACCGATATCGAACGAAGCACGCCGCTGTGGGAGCAATATCCGGAGGCGATGAAGGTCGCTCTGGCCAGGCATGACGATATCTTGCGCCGGTCAGTCGAGGAAGCAGGCGGTATGGTCGTCAAATCAACCGGCGATGGGGCTTATGCCGCCTTTGCCGCACCGGCCGAGGGTCTGAACGCGGCCGTCCGGTTGCAACGACAACTGGCGGCCGAAAACTGGCCGATGCTGAACGGAGAGCGAATTCGCGTGCGGGCCGGCTTGCATGCGGGCGAGGCGGAACTGCGAGAGGGTGATTATCATGGGCCGACGCTCAATCGGGCAGCACGGCTCATGTCGGCCGGTCATGGCGACCAGGTGCTGTTATCGTCGGCCCTGGCATCCCTGGTGCAAGCCAGTCTCCCGGAGTATGTGACGCTGCGCGATCTGGGCGAGCACCACCTGAAGGGGTTGGTCATGCCAGAACGTATCTTTCAGGTCGAAGTGTCCGGTTTAGGCGCTGACTTTCCACCATTGTCCGTCCTGGATACCACCCTTGGCAATCTGCCGCCGTCGCTGACCAGTTTCATCGGCCGCCAACACGAGGTAAGCGATATCCGTCACATGTTGCTCAATACCCGGCTATTGACACTGGTCGGCGTCGGCGGCACAGGCAAAACCCGCCTGTCATTGGAGGTCGCCGCCGAGCCGCAGCACGCTTACCGTCATGGGGCCTGGCTGGTTGAGTTAGCCCCCATTCGCAATCCGGAAATGGTGCCGCTGGCGGTGACCAATACGTTCCATCTGACGCCGGCGGTGGGGGTAGCGTTGGAGCAAGCACTGGTGACATTCCTGCATGGCCGCCACTTGCTGCTTGTGCTGGACAATTGCGAGCACCTAGCCGAGCCTTGCGCGCGCCTGGCCGATCACCTGTTGCGCCATTGCCCGGAACTGACTATCCTGGCCACCAGCCGGGAGGGGTTGGGCGTGTCCGGCGAGGTGATTTATCCGGTGCCGGCATTGCCGCTGCCGCCTGGGGATGGATTGGCCGCCGAAGAAGCGCAGGAGTATGAGGCGGTGCGGTTGTTCGCCGAGCGGGCTCAGGCCCTGAAACCGGCCTTTCGTATTACCGGCGCTAATGTGCGGGCGGTGGTGGAGATCACCCGGCGGCTGGACGGTATTCCGCTGGCCATTGAACTGGCTGCAGCACGAGTGAATCTTTTCGCACCGGGGCAAATCGCCAATCGGCTACAGGATCGTTTTCGACTCTTGGCCGGCAGCGGGCGAACAACCCTGCCCCGCCAGCAGACCCTGCGCGCCGCCGTCGACTGGAGCTATGATCTGCTATCAGAAGAAGAGCGCCAGATGTTCCAGCGGCTCAGCATCTTCCCTGCCGGCTGGACCTATGAGGCGGCCGAAGCGGTCAGCGGCCGTCTGGATGTCATGGATTTATTGCCGTCGCTGATCAACAAATCGCTGGTTCAGGTGGATGAATCCGGCGTTGAGTCGCGCTATTACTTCCTGGAGACCATTCGCGAGTACGCTCTCGAGCGGCTGGCCGAACACGACGACCCCGAACGCTTTTTGGGCCGAATGCTGAACTATTTGAGTGAGTGGGCCGTAGCCAACGAGCCCGAATTCCGGGGGGCCAACCAGCTGGAGTGGTTGCACCGCTTCGATGCCGAGAACGACAGTTTTCGCGTGGCCCTCGAATGGGGTCTAAATCACGACCCGGCCACAGCCGCGCGGCTGGCGGCGGCCTTGTGGCTCTTCTGGTTCATGCACGGAAGTTTTCGTGAAGGACGCTATACTTATTCCCGGCTGGAAGAACAACTGGCTGAGCGAGACATCCGCCTGTCAACCCTGGACTGGGCGCGGTTTCTTCAGGGCTACTGTTCTACCATCTGGCCGCTGAGCGACTACGTCAAAGCCGAACGGCTCGCCCACGAGGGAATCCTCTTGTTCCGCGAGTCCGGTGACATGGCGGGTCTTGTCAACCTGCAACATAACCTGGCAATGGTTGTGGAAATTCAGGGGCGGGTGGAAGAAGCTGGGGCAATTCGCGAAGCGGCGATCACCCTGGCCCGCGAGAACAGAATTCACTACACCCTTGCCCATTTGTTGCAAATAAAGGGTATCCGGCACTATGAGAAGGGGAATCTGGAGGAAGCTTACGCGAACATTTTTGAAGCCCTGGATATATCCCGGCAGTACGGTGTCGAATGGAACGAGATGGGAATGTTTTCCTGGTTGGGTCGGGTTGAACTGGCGCGCGACAATTTCTCCGCGGCCCGTGAGCATATCGAGGCCTACCAGGCAGCAGCCCGCCGATTTAACGACCGGCGGGCTATTGCCGGTTCATCTGAGCTCCAGGGTCTGATCGCCTTGAAAGAGGGTAACTTAGCTGAAGCTCGGCGTCAGGCCGAGATGGCCATTCATCAATTGAGGGAAATCGGTTTGCATGTGTCCCGGGCGATGTTGTTGCTGGGCGACATTGACGCGGCCGCGGGCGACCATGACGAAGCCCGCCATCATTACGAGACGGCGCTCACCGAAGCGACGTTGTCCGGCGATCAACCGTATATCGATCAGGCCCGAGCGCGGTTGGCAATATCGGAATGAGTTATAAAGGCGAGACAACAGCGTTAATCGGCAACCATTACAACCATTTAAATGTGCTACTGTCTTGCATTTGCCAACACTTAGGCTTCCAGAATAATCACATCTCCCGGCTTCAGGTGTTTGGCATACCCGTTGTAGCCGACACGCATATAAGCATTACCGGCCGAATCCACACACCACACGGTCTCGTTCAACCCAACCGAAATTCCGATCACCTTTGTCATGATTTGCCTCCTCAAGCTACAAAATATGGAACCAAACAGGATGCCACACGAAAAGGCATTTGATTGTTTAGTTTGGTGGCAGTGCGCGACCTGGCGAATTTATTCTTTTAGTTGTGCCGGTGCTTGTTCCCGAATTAGTGCCCTGGCCAGCACCAATGTGGGGTCGATTAAAGGCAGTTCTTCGAAATTCTTCTTAGGAAAGGCTAGCGGCATTTCCGTGCAGCCCAGGATGATCGCTTCCGCGCCGCGCGACCGCAGGCTCTTGACCGCCTGGACCAGATCGCTTCGCGCCTGATCGCTGACGCGGCCTCGGCTTTTGATGCCGTGATCCGGATCATACACAGCCGCATGAACGGTCGCCTGTAACGCGTCGTCCGGGACGATGATTTGCAAACCGCGCGGTTCCAAAATGCCTGGATAGATTCCTGTCTGCCACGTGCCGGTGGTCGATAGGACGCCGAGGGTTCGCAGGCCGGAATAACGGGAGGCGACGTGATCGGCTGTTTCGGCGATCATATGTAACAGGCGCAGCGGCCGCGGGAAAGCCGCCACACTGGCCCGGATGACATCGAAAATGGCCGGGGCGTGGGCCGTATTGCAGGGAATCCCGGCTACCCTTGCGCCCATCATGGCCAGTAGCTGTAATTGGTCCAGGATGGGATAGGCCGGGTTGAGCGGCTCCCGTCCCAGCAGGAACTCCGTGCGGTCGGGAATGTCGCCCGGCCGGGAGATCATGAGCACCGGCAGATGGTCCTGATCGCGGGCGGCGATTGTCTGGTCGATGATCTTCGCCTGTAGGTCCAGCCCGGCCAGCGGCCCGACTCCGCCGACGATGCCGATGATGGCCGGGTGAGAATCCTTGAAATGGGATGAGGTTGAGTCTGACATTTTGCCTGTCTTCGATTACACTGTAATTTAGAAGCGTAGCACCTTCGGGGAGCAGAATCAATTTGATTGAAGAAATATTCGACCCCTTGAGTTATATTGTCCATTCTTCGGAGCCGGTCCGGGTTAAGCGACAGGGAAACGACCTAATCATTCAATGGACCGGCAGTGAATCCCCAACAGCCATTTACGCCGGCCCTGATCCCGACCACATCGATCGGGACCGGCCCATTGGTGAGATGGATGACTCATCAGGTCAGGCGCTCATCAGGAACAGTGAGAGAACCACCCGTCTCTATTTTGAGGTGCACTTTCCCGACGGTCGCCGTCGGATAACCACCGAGCGAACCCTGTGGCTGCCCGGTGGGGTCAATTTTCGCGACATAGGTGGCTACCGGACATATGACGGTCGGATTACCCGATGGGGGCAAGTTTATCGGGCCGGCTCAATGGCCGCGCTTAACGACGATGAAGTAGCTTATCTGGACCGGCTGGGTTTGCGGCTGTCTTATGACTTGCGCACATTGGAAGAGGCCGAACGCCAGCCTGACCGGTTGCCGGCCGCCGCTACCCTGCTCCACCGGCCCATCGTCGGCAATGTCAGTCGCCTGCGCCGGATCGTCACCCTGTACCGCAAGCGTCACCACATTCAGGAGGTTTTGGAAGCCGTCTATATCGTCATGCTCGACCAGAACAGCCAGATATTCGCCGACATATTCCACACGGCGGCTGACCCGGCAAATTTGCCCCTGGTCATTCACTGCACCGCCGGCAAGGATCGCACCGGACTGGCGACGGCGCTCCTTTTGTCGGCGCTCGGCGTCCCGGAAGAAACGGTTGTGGCCGACTACACGCTCAGCAATCATGCCTTCGACGTGCTGGCCGGTCGCATGCAGCCGGAGATGCGCCGGCTCTACTCCTTCGGCTTCGGCGAGGTTCAATTGCGGCCGTTTCTCCTGGCCGAGGCACGCACGATGGAGGCCGCCCTTACCTATATTCGCCAGCGCTATGGATCGCTTGATTGGTACCTGCAAAAAGCGGGTGTAACGGATGAAACCCTCGAGCGGGTAAGGGATAACTTACTGACAAGTGACGAATGAATGTTCTTACGGTGGTCGGCTGTACCGACCTGTTCTACGATCCACATTGCCATCGCCTCCCCAAGAAGCAGCCCGTCGATTGATCAGGACTCACTTGGCATTCGTGACTGGTGGTCAGGTCTGTCGAAGGCCTTGTTTTAGCATGTCAACTGATACTTGCCACCTTCCACCTGCCGACCGATAATCTAATGTATGCAATCCCCGCCTTTTCGTAAGGTCTTAATTGCCAATCGCGGTGAAATCGCCCTCCGGATTCTCAGAGGGTGTCATGAGTTAGGGGTAAAGGCTGTCGCGGTCTATTCCGATGTTGACGCCCAGGCGCCGTGGGTGCGCGAGGCCGATGAGGCTTATCCCCTGCGCGGCAGCACGGCTGCTGAGACCTACCTCGACTCGGAAAAGCTGCTGATTATCGCCTCAAACTGTGGCGCGGAAGCCATCCATCCCGGTTACGGCTTTCTGAGCGAGAATGCCGCTTTCGCCGCCGCCTGTGCTAAACAGGGCATCACCTTCATCGGCCCGTCACAGGAGGCAATGCGCGCTTTAGGCAACAAAGCCGCTGCCCGCGCCCTGGCCGAGGCCCATGATGTGCCGGTCGTGCCGGGCGTTGATGGTGCGGGCAAGGATGACCACGAACTGGCTGCCGCGGCTGAGTCGATCGGTTTCCCGGTGCTGATCAAGGCCAGTGCGGGGGGTGGCGGTAAAGGCATGCGCGTTGTCGCTACGCCGGACGACCTACGCGATGGCTTGCAAGCCGCCCGGCGCGAGGCTCAATCGGCCTTCGGAGACGGGCATGTGTTGCTGGAGAAGTACTTCACTAAAATCCACCATGTGGAAATTCAGGTCCTGGGTGACCACCACGACAATCTGGTTCATCTTTACGAGCGCGAATGTTCCATCCAGCGCCGCCACCAGAAGATCATCGAGGAAAGCCAGGCGCCCGTCCTGCGCGATCCGGAAATTCGCGAAGCCATGGCCGCGGCGGCCGTCCGCCTGGCGCGGGCCGCCGGTTACACCAGCGCTGGAACGGTTGAGTTTATCGTGGATGAGGAAGGCAACTTTTATTTTCTGGAGATGAATACACGCCTGCAGGTAGAGCATCCCGTGACCGAAGCGGTCACCGGCATCGACTTGGTTAATTGGCAACTACGCATCGCCGCCGGGGAACCGCTGCCCTTTTCTCAGCGGGACATCCGGCAGCGCGGCCACGCCCTCGAATGTCGCCTCTACGCTGAGAACCCGGCCAATAACTTCCTGCCCTCGATCGGCGAAATAGCCTACTATCACCGCCCGGCCGGTCCCGGCCTGAGGGTTGATGATGGCATCGAATCAGGCTCGGCCGTCTCGCCTTATTATGACCCGATGCTGGCCAAGGTCATCACCTGGGGCGCGGACCG
>JAWOHK010000131.1:0-9685 GCA_046485205.1 Chloroflexota bacterium
TCGTCGTCAAGCAGTCTCATTGTTCTAACCAGGCCAACGATGTGCAGGCACCATTGCCATGGGGTATCGGTTGAAATTGACCGGAAACCGGATCGACAATCCCGATGAGATTGTCACCGAGCGCCATCACCAGACGCCGGCTATCTTCTGTCCAGTCATAGCCCACTGACGGCAAGAAAAATGGAATTCGAGTTATAAATGGCACGGTTCGATTCGTGTCGATTTCATGCAATAAGAGGATTCCGGTGTTGTCATTCGCGATCGTCGTCTGGCTCTCCTGGCCGGTCATAACAAGATAGCGCCCGTCCGGCGAGAACCCCAGTGAATGATTAAGGTTGTAAAGCATGTCCAACCTCAACTCGATTCGCCCGGTGGCGGGCTCGTACATGAATACATACGCTCGCCTGGCTAATTCATCCAGCGCGACGATGAACATACTTTCGGGCTGGGCAGGATGGGAGGCAACATAAGCCAGGGTTAGCCACCGGGGGACATGACCGTCAGGCAGAAACTGGAGTAAATCACTGCCGAGGAGTAGCGGTTGGGGTTCGATATCGTTCACGTTGGCCAGTACGATCTCCTGCTCCGATCTCACTCCTGAGGGGATAGGTCCAATCTCACGAATATAACCAAAAGTCACGTCATCTATCCAGAACGGTGAGTATCCGTTGCCCAATTGAACTAAATCCCCGCGGTTCGCTGCGTCACCTGATCCAAGAGCCAGTGGCAGTTCGGTGAATCGACCAGATGAGCTAACCATGACATACCGGCCGTTAGCCGAAATGATCGTGGTGGAATCTGTCAGCCAGGAGCCGGAGCCTCCATAAACCGCCTGTTGCCCATCGGGGGACCAGGATGGCAATCCGGGCAAGCTTGTTATTTCGCACTCGCCGTCACACGGGTCGAGGCTGGCCAAAACTGCTGACATCCTCTCACCTTCGTCTTCAAAGACATAAACAACCATCTTGTCTCCGGCGGGGTTTGTTTCGGCAAATGATACGGAAAACTCATATGGCAAGCGTTTAACAGGTGTCTTCTGTCCATCGCTCCATATGTGGGTTTGCCATGTATCCATTAAAAGCGAATATTCCTGCAACAGGAGAACATCCTTGCGCGGTAAGGCACTCATCCACATGAACCCTTCAACTCGATACAGCTCTTGCCAGCGATCTTGATCAGGCAGGTAATGCCACAGAGTCGATGGGTTTCCCTGGTTTCCTTCGACGCTGGTACAAACAAGATGTAGTCCGTCGTCAGCCGGTTGGATTAACGATTCTTGAGGCATTAAGGCTCCACTGTAGGCGTATAGCCACCAGGCCTGATCAAGGCTGCCTGGAATCCAAGCAGACTGTCCGAATTCCGCTTGAGAGGCAAAAATATCTTCCACAAATCGATCCGTGTTGGTGGTGCGAGATAGGACCCGTTGCATATCGGCGGTCGATAAATCGGGAACGACGTTCAACAAGAAATCGACGGCCGTATACAGTTGCCAGGTTCGCTCACCGAATGAGGAGGTATCGGCGGGGATGTTACGCCATGAGGCGGTGATGTCACTTAAGCGCAGCCGTTCTTCCAACACCCGCTGGTATTCTTGCGGGCCGACCGGCCAGTTGGCCAAACCCAACCGGCTCAACTGGTATTCCTGCAGAATCAGAAACAAGAGGGCATCGTTGCAGCACTCCCAGCCTGTCACCCGGCTCATGGTCGCTCCCAGCACCTGTTGAGCATACCCCTGTAGTACAGCGCGATAAGCGTCTTCTTGTTGCGCGGCATCCGAACCGGCCGGTAGGCCAAGAATGGTCGGCGCGGGGAGTTCCAGGATATCGTTTCGCTCTCTAGACCGTCGCTGCGCACCCAAGGGTTCAATTTGAGCGGCCAGGACACCGGGATCGATGGAGAGGCGGACGGTTAGGAATAAATCCGCGGAACAGCCCATATCGACCAGCGTGGTACACATGCGACCGATCAATTCATCCAGATCGCCTGCCAGACGAGTGGCGATCGCTTCGTCACGTCCAGGGTAAATCAGGCTCAGGTATTGTCCGTTGGTGGTTTGCGATTCACCCCAATAATCCGGGGATGGCGGGGACAATAACCACCGCTGATCCCCACGCCGGTAAACAGATGTCTGCTCCAGGACAACGGGTTCGGAACGGCCGTCGACCTCATAGGGAATAGGCACGGTGACGACAGCCTCGTTCAAATCGGACGATAGGGCCACATTAGCCGTGACCTCAACGGATGAGACTTCTTCACCCGGCAACGACAAGATAGCCGGGAGCGCACCGGCAGCCGGTGTCAGGCCAAAGGAGGCGCGATCCGACAGCATCTGATTGCGGAACAATTCCAGTTCGGCGGTCGTCCAGGCCGGGTCACGCCCGGAGAGGAAAGAACGGAAGATTTCTTCATCGCCGTCGGTCGCGGCTTTTTGAACCAGGTTATGGCTGGCAATGACATCACTGCGCACAGCTTGAGTCGCGGCTTCAACTCGCTGGCTGATCTGCCACCATATCAGGCTGCCGGTCAAGATCGCCAGTAAGCCGATAGCCCCTATCAAGCGCCACGGTGGACTGCCCCGTACGGCGGTGGTTTTTTCGTTTTCGAGTGGTGCGTCCCAATCAAGGGTGCTTTGGCGTTCGTCTTCGTCTGTTTGCCAGTCAAAGCTCATAAAGAGTCACCGGTTTCAACCGGGCATTTTCATTTTTTAGAAACCGTCCCGGATAAAGGGGATACAAGCGTGTTTACACAAGGTCTTGCTGACCGGACCGGAATTGCCTGTAGCCACGCTATGGTTGGGCGTACAAAGTGCGATAGGCATTGAAACCCTCATAAATGCGCTCGATGTAGAGGCGCGTTTCCGGAAAATTGACCGTATCGACAAATTGATCCAGGTCGCCACCGGCCGTCTGGAACCACCGGGCGGCATTGCCGGGACCGGCGTTGTAGGCTGACAGGGCGGCGTGCACATGATTGTTAAATCCGCGTAGTTGCTCACTAAGATAATAGGATCCAAAGTGGAGTCCGACATAGGGCTTATACAAGTCCTCATTTTTGTAATCGGGCCATTGCAGTCGTTGGGCAATCCACGCTCCGGTATCGGGGATGACCTGGCTTAAGCCTTGGGCGGCCGCGCCGGAGCGGGCAAAGCTTTCAAACAAACTTTCCTGGCGCACGAGGGCAAACTGGAGGCGCGGGTCAAAGCCATATTGTTCGGCCAGCGGCATAATGAGATCGGCGTAATAGACCGGGAACGACAGCTGGCCGAGAAAAGGCGGCGCGTCGTAGACCGTGGACTCGACCTGGCGCAGGAGCGCGGCCGCGGCAATGATCGAAGATCGATAGAGACCTAAATCGCGAAAGTAGACCGCCATCTGATAATTGGCTAACGGATCGCCGGTGAATGTTTCACGCACCATCTCCAATTCAGCTTTGGCCGCCTCAAACAAGCCCAGTTGCCACAATTTTTCGCCGATGAGGCGCTGCGGGTCGGTGGCCAATGGGCCGGAAAACAGCGCCAGTTCGCCGGATGGTAGGGAAGCATTTTCAGTGGCTAGGCGCTCGCGCAACCAGGTCTCGGCCACAGTCTGGTCGTCCCCTTCATCCACCGGCAAGACCATCGGCCCGGCGGCTGTGAACGGATCGACACCTGTCACGAGATCGCGTGCCCGCAGGGCAAAGTAATTAGAAGGGATTAGCGCTTCAATTTGCAATCGCAGGTCGTCGATATTCAAATCACCGGCCTCGTCCGCTTGCGCCAGTTGCCATAATCGGAAGAGCGCCTCTGCGCCATACTCATTGCCTGGATATTGCTCGCCCAGACGTTGCCAAATCATCAACTGCTCGTCGGTTTCACTTAATTCGCCGGCCCGATAAAGCGCTCGCGGCGTGTTGGGATCAAACGGAAATCGGTCGGCCAGTGCCAGATAGCGCGCGGCGGTATCTTCGGCGGCCTGGCGGTCAGCCAGACGCGCCACGGCCCACAAGGCCGTGGCCACGCGATCATCACCGGAATATTCAGTCAGGAAGGCGTCGTAAGCCTCGATAGAAGCGGGAATATCTCCGGCGCGGGAAAACATTTCGGCTCGCTCGAACGAGGACGAAGCCGGGTCATCCCCGTCATAGGCGTCCAGTTCGGCCAGCGCGCTCGATAAATCGCCCAGTTCTTCATAGGACCGGGCCATAAATAACCGGCTGTCTGGCTGGTAGTTTTCCGGATCGGCGGTGAGGTGGCGGCGGAAGGCTTCGATAGCGGGAATGTAGGCGCCGGCATAGAAATTCACCGTCCCCCGCTGGTAATCATCCACCGCGACTTCGGCGTTGACCAGTGCCACTAGCCCTTGGTGAGTTTCGGCCGCGCGAGGGTAGTTTTCGACGCCGAAAAGAAAGCGATCATAGGCGGCGTCGCTGTTACCGGCCTGGAGTTCGGCCAGTCCAGCCAGGTAGGTCATTTGGCCCTTGGTAGCCTCAGTGCGGGCGATGTCATGCACCGCGTCGTATTGCTCAATGGCCGCGACAGCATCGCCCTGGGCCATGTAAAACCGGGCCAGTCGCAACCGGTTCTCAACCGCTTTGAATCGCTGCGCCGTGCCTTCGACAGCAATGTTCAGGGCGACAATGGCTCCGGCGGTGTCATTCAGCGCCTGATAGGCATCGGCAATCAACGGCCCGATATAGGCTGCCATTTCCGGATTGGCCTGCAAATAAATGCTATAGGCCTCAATAGCGGCGACATGGTCGCCCAACTGCGCCCGCGCTCGCCCCAGATGGTAAGCGGCTGCATCCGCGATGATCACCGGTTGCACGGAAGAAGCCTCACTGATACCTGTCGCCACCGGGTTTTGCTGCAGGTCGGTCAAAATTGAAACTGCCTCAGCCGCCTCACCCTCTTCGATGAGGGCGACAGCCAGCCCCAACCGCGCTTCGGCCTCTTCGGTATCACTCAGGTCGCGTGGATCATCCATCGCCGCGCGAAAAGCGGCCACGGCGCGGGCGAAGTTGCCCTCAGCCAGCGTTGTCCGCCCCAATTCCAGGCGTTCCAACGATGTCAGGTTTGGTGGTAGCGTTTCCGATTTGGCGACGCGGTCGTTCGTCGCATCGGTCTCTTTCGTCGCTTCATCGGGATCCGGCGAATTGCCGTTAATTGTCGTGCTGCCGTTGCTTCCTGGAACCAAACCGGTGTTTGGTGTCGGCGAGGGGAAAATCTCCGGCGTTGGCGGTCGCAACGGATCGTCGGCTACCCCACCCACTGCCGGCGTGGGCGTGGGCAGTAACTCCGAGGCTCCATCAAACGGATTGACCCGTTCGATCTCAGCCCCGCTGCCTGATCTACCGCACCCCACCGCCGGCAGGACGGCCAAAAAGAACAGGCATGTCAAAAAAAACAGTCGCGCGATTTTAGGCATCCTTGGCCATCTCGGGATCTTCTCCGGTGCGATCTACCTCTATCACTGAGTCCGGCACCTCAACTTCGGTCGTCACCGGTGCAACAAGTAGATTTTCTTCGCCAGTTTCCACATACACCATACCATCATCATGGGCTAAAAGAACACGCTCAACATCATCCCGTCGTCCGGTTACCAACTCCCATCCTAGGTAGAGCGGCGCGAGTTGGGTCAGGGCCAGGAAAAACAGGACGGCAATCGCCCCATAACGAAGATTAGTCAATTGCCGATCGATATCGGTTTCTACTTGGGCTACTGTTTCCTTCAACTGGTCGATTAGCAGGGAATATTGGGTAAAAAGAGGATCAATAACGTCAAACTGCGCGCCAATAACCCCCAAGTTGTCGGATGCCAGTTGCAGGTCAGCGGCCAAGATGGTCAGATTTTCAGCGGTGCCTCCCAAATCATCTTCCAGCCCGCGCAAGCTTTCCGGCAGACCGTCAAGACTGGTCTGGAAACCGCGCAACGATTCATCGAACGGAATTTCCGGATCATAGTTGATGCCCAGATCGAATCGCAGAGGGAAGGATCCACCAAACGGTAACGGGATATCACGATTAATGCCAATGGAACTGAGAGTGTCCAGGGTATTGTCAATTACATCCGCTACTTGAATCATGTTCGGTAACGCCCCCTGGACTCCCTCAATTGCCTGAGGAATTTCCTGCGTGACAACGCCGCTTACATTTTCTATCAACGGCCGGCTGTCGGCCATCGTCTCAGCGGCACTGCCGGTGGCCAGCACGGCGGCGTTCAATCCATCGCCGACATCTTCTGTCGTCGACATGACAAAATCGATTGTATTACTGGCTGTGTCAAGGCTTTGCGTCGTCAACAATAGGCTGCTCTTGATGCTGCTTGTCAGTTCCTCGAGGACCGTATTTGCATAAAAAATACCAGCCAGGCTGAAGGCCACGATTAACAATGCTGTTATCAGCATGATGATGCCGATTATGCGTCTGATTACCATTTAAGTTGCTCCTGGAATACGTTGACGGAAAAAGATAACTTCCTCAAGGTTGGAAAATTATCCCGGTCATCCCATTGTATTCTAGACCACGCAGCGCTTCTTGGACAGAAGCGCGGTCGATCTCACCTGTATTTTGCTCAGCGAGCGCTAAGGCTGCCCACAGCAATTCAAAGGCATCGTAAGTTATGCCGGCATAAGGGCCGGCAGTTTCCTCGAAGGGTGTGACGGCCTCATAAGCGTCGATAAACGCTTGGGACAGCGTTGTCGTGTCACCGGGCGTCAACGGGTGGTTCCCGGCCGCCAACAATGGCAGACCTCCTTCTTCATAAAGCGCGGCCGCATCATCCGTCGTTTCGGGTAAATAGTGGCCAACAACCGCTACGACGCCGGGATCGATGAGCAAGGACTTGGCCGCTTCAACCGCCAGTTGCGAGTCACCTCGATCATCCAAGGCCACCAAAGCCACACGATGCCCACCGATGCCGCCGGCTTGATTGATTTCGCGCACCGCCAGCCTGGCGCTGTAGATGGCATCATAGCCAATAGCCCGATCGCGCCCCTCGAAAGGGGCGACCAGCCCGACCTTGACCACCGGATCAACTGAGGCGCAACCGGCCGCGAGCAATAATCCGAGCGCCAGCATGGCCCTAGCGACAACGCTGGACATTGGCCAGGTGTTCTTCATAGGTCACGCTAAAGATATGCCGCCCGTTCTCTTCAGACAGACAGTCGAGCACAAAGAATAGGAAATCGCTACTGGTCGGGTTGGCCACTGCCAGCAAGGAAGCCAGGCCCGGATTGGCGATGGGGCCGGGCGGTAGGCCATTAACTAAATAAGTATTGTAACGTGAAATGACCTGCAAATCGGCCGCCTCCAGGGGGGACTTCCACCATGATTTATTACTTGTCTGATAGCCCAGGGCATATTGGACCGTCGGATCGGCTTGCAGCGGCATATCCAATCGCAGGCGGTTGAGAAAGACGCCGGCCATGACCGGCTTCTCCTCAGCAACGGTCGCTTCCCGTTCGATAATGGAGGCTAGAATCACTGCTTCACGCAAGGAGAGGCCCTGCAAACCGAACGATTGGCGCATATCGAACGTGACGCGCCGTTCAAATTCGGCCAGCATCATCGCCAGCAAATCAGCGCTGGTTGTCTCACGGGTAATCGGATATTCACCTGGGTAAAGATACCCCTCCAGCGTAGCTTCAGGCGGCAATGAGGCCAGAAATCCGAACGCCGTCAGGTCCAGGTCACGAGCGGGCTGCACGCCCTGTAAAAAAGCCCCGGCATTGATTTGGGCCGGGCGCACTACATCCAGGTAATGGGCCATCTCCTCGCTGCGCCAGCCAGGAAGGAAGTTGAGTGTTAACGATTGAGTACGACCCGAACCAATCGCTTCGGCCAATTCAGGGAGCGTCATTTGCGGATCAAGCCAATGCTCCCCGGAGACTAAGCCCCCGTCCAGGCCATAGAACGATAAATAATTAAGGAATAATTCGGTGTCACTTAACAGTTCGGCTGCGACCAGATTGGTGGCAATAGCCGCCGCGCCTTCGCCGGGTTGGATATTAAAGGCCACCGGTTCTGATCCAATCCCGGCCGGGAGTTGCAGACGTTCCTCGTTTTGGGAAAAGTAATAGGTAAGGTAAAGCAGTTGAACCTGGCTCAAATTGGGATTGACCTCAAGGCTTCCGGGACGGCTTCGAACATCAGCCAATCCATTATATAAAATCCATCCAGCGGCGCTTAGCGCCGCCAGAATGACCACGATCACCAGCAAAGATACCAGACACCCCAGGAGCGTCCGTCTGGATCTGTCTTGATCAGGCGTGGTCATCTGGTAATTCTCCCCGTTGGGCGTCCAGGTATGATTGTAGAATGAGGGCGGCAGCAACGGCATCGACTCGCTGTTTAATCTGCTTGCCACGCCGGCCCTGGGCGCGCAAGGCGGCCTCGGCTTCTCTGGTTGTCAGGCTCTCGTCCCAAAAGATCACCGGCACATCGGTATATTGGCTCAAATTGGCCGCATAATCGCGAACCCAAGTAGTGTGTTGGCCCTCTATTCCGCTGAGGGGCACAGGCAGACCGACCACGATCAGAGTGATATTCTGTTCGTCGATGAGGCGAATATAACGTTCAACATCTTCCACGCGTGATCGGCGATTGATCACGGAATGGGGAGAGGCGATGGTTCGGGTGGCATCACTGATCGCCACACCGATGCGCTTGTCACCTAGGTCCAGGGCCATCACTTTTCCGCCAAGGGTTTTTATATCATCGATCATTGCCATTGCACAAAGGGCAATCTCGCCCGTTCTCGCGTCCATTATCCTTACAGACGCAAAATTGAGCTAAATGGTTTCCCTACGATTCATCTATCCTGACCTTAGGGGAGGAGATCAACGTGGATGCGGCGGCTCATTAACGGCAAGCGATCGAAAGTGACAGCCCACCATGCCGGTTTAATCTGTAGTTGAGCGACATCTTTCAGGGGTAGACTCTCCAGGTAACGAACACCATCGGCCGTTCGCTGACCGCGAATGGCCAGACCCAGGCCCTCAGGATCGATTGTCGCTCGCGCCGCCGCGCGCGCCGTGAGTTTGAGAGACTCCTTGTCCTCGGCTGAGGCTTCGTAAGAATAACGGATGGTTCCCGGGTCAAGCACGTAGCCTTCGGGTACCAGGGTGCTAAATCGCTGCCGGATTAAACGGTCCACATCCGCGTGGTTCACCGCTAACCCGGACAGTTCAGCACGGAGGAATAAACGAGAAATCCCTTCCTCCTGGCGTGTCAATTCTTCTTCAACTAGCGAAAAGCGAGCGGAGCCGGGCACAAAAATCTCGCCCGGAGGCACATGGGCCGCCAGCAAATTATCCATCGTGCTTCCCAGCCCCTGCAACGCCAAGGCCCGCATACGTCGCTGATCAGCGACCTCATCGGCTGTGCTATCTCCAATAGACTCCCATACCTGAGAACGGCCCACCTGCTTGGCAGGAATCGCGGCCGATTCCACCTGGGTCAGAAACGGGTCGGCCGCCACCTCGACGATGACTTGTAGCGGAAGCGATGCCGGCCGGACGGTGACGAATGCTTGCGGTGCAAACAGCAGAAGCGCGGCAATCAATCCGATCAAACCCAACCCAACGATACCGACCACCGCCGCCAGGATCGATTTACCGCTCACAGGTTGAGATTCCGGTAGGTGAAGAGCACCACCCGGCGCAAAGCCGAGGCGGTCGCGTTGCCGGCGTCCGCGCCACCAGCCGGGGC
>JAWOHK010000144.1:0-7473 GCA_046485205.1 Chloroflexota bacterium
TTGTGCCGCTGGAAATTGAGGAAGTGACTCCGGGTCCGAATGGCCCGGAACGGCAAACCTTTATTTTCGATCGGGATGAACACGTCCGGCCGGATACGACGCTCGAAGCCCTGGCCAAGTTGAAACCCGTATTCATGCAAGGTGGAACTGTGACAGCCGGAAACTCCTCACCGTTGAGCGATGGTGCGGCCGCAGTCATCGTCATGGAACGCCAGAAAGCGGAATCACTGGGTCTGAAGCCCATCCTGAAGTTCGTCGGCTTCAACGTCGGCGGCGTTCGGCCGGAGATCATGGGCATTGGACCTGTTTCGGCCGTGCCGCGCTTGCTTAAGCGCACGGGCCTGACCCTTGAAGAGATGGATTTGATTGAACTCAACGAGGCGTTTGCCGCGCAGGCTGTGGCTGTTATTCGGGAATTGAATATGGATTTGGAAAAGGTCAACGTCAATGGTGGCGCGATCGCTCTGGGACACCCCCTGGGCTGTAGCGGCGCGAAGTTGACCGTTCAAATTATGAATGAGATGCAACGACGGGATGCCCAGTTCGGCTTGGTGACGATGTGCATCGGCGGAGGAATGGGCGCTGCTGGTATTTTTGAGCGACTCAATTAACGACTATGGCTTGAACAAAAAAGGCGTCGCGCTCTGGCGACGCCTTTTTTTATCGCGAAGCTTACTCGGCTGTTCCTTGGTACTTAAACGAGATCATAACCCTGGCTCTATACTCAACAATCTTGCCCTCCTCAAGCCGGATATCCAACTTGGTTATCTCGGCGACACGCAAATCTCGCAGCGATTCACCGGCTGTCTCTACCGCCTGACGGGCGGCATCCTCCCACGACTCCTGGCTGGTTCCAACTAACTCAATTACCTTGTAGACGCTCATTTGGATTCTCCTTTATCCGCGATCAAATGATCCGGAGATACGGTGACGGGGCAACGAGACCAACGGGCCTCACCTCCCCGTTTTTGTGCCTCATGATATGAATTATAGCAGAATCAGTTGAGGGCCAGATAGTCTCGACCGTGTAAACGCTTCTCGATGCGCTCCCAAATTTGGTCTAGGTGGTCGTCGTATTGAACGTAATCAAGGTTGTTGGTGTCTACTATCAGTACAGGGCTCAATTTGAATCGTTCAGCCCAATTGTCATAAAGCAGGTTCAGATCCAGCAGATAATCCTCGGCAATATTCTGCTCGTATTCTCGGCCTCGTTGTATGATGCGCCGGCGCAGGGTGGTCACCGATGCCCGAAGGTAGATGACCAGATCGGGCGGACGCAACATACGGGTCAATGTTTGGTATAAATCGTAATAACATTCCCAGTCTCGCTCGCTCAAATTCTGCTGGTGGTACAGATTACGGGCAAATATCTCCGCGTCCTCATAGACACTCCGGTCCTGCAAGATTGGACTGGCCTGCTGCAATAGCGCGTGGTGTTGTTGTAATCGGCGTACGAGGAAGAAAACCTGTGAATGAAAACTCCAGCGGTTCATATCCCGGTAGAAATCAGCCAGGTAGGGATTTTCGGTCACGGCTTCCATCACCGGTTCCCATCCTAATTTCTTAGCCAGCAGCGAAACAAGGGTCGATTTTCCGACGCCGATATTCCCGGCAATGGTTATAAAATAGGTCGGCATAGTACCCCCGATGATCGGTCTTAATCCCTTTATCCGAAATAGTGGATGACAAATCGTATTTCAAAACCTGACATTTGTCACTTACGTTGCCGACTTTAACACGCTACAGTAAAAAGTAGTCGTTGAAAAATCGAATAACCGCAGCTCTAATATTGAGAAAGGAGAGTTTGCTATGCGTGTGATAATCGATCGTGACTTGTGTGATGCGAGCTTACCTTTCTGCCAGCGTTGTTCAGCGGCATTCATCCGTTATCCTCAGGGCAGCGACCGGCTTTGTATTCGCGAAATCATTGAGGATGGCCGCGATCTGTTGACAATTGAAATGCACACCGATGGCCGCACGCTTACGCTCGACTTAACGGAAGAAGAGCGGGAAATTGCCAGCGTCGAGGGATGGGAAGTGTTGGCCGACTTCGATCCGGCTCTTTTCCGCACCGGTGCGATGGAACGCTGGCATGAGCTGAGAAAATTACCGGTTAACACGGACACTTGATGGTCGCGGTGCGGCTTCTCAGGCGATCAGGTAAGGCCTCAGCTACTGCCAAAATAGGCGATAAGCCAGAAATCCCCAAATAATCGCGCTGACCAGAATGATCGGCAGGAATAACGGGTGAGCCCGAAAATTACTCTTGTGCCGGAACACCAGCATTCCCAACAGCGCACCGATAAAACCCCCTATCAGTGACAGAAGGTGCAAAACCAGCTCGGGGATTCGGACCGATCCAGCTTTGGAGAGGCCTTTATCGATGGCGTAATAGAGAAAGGCAATAATACTGGTGGATATCAGCCAGACGAAATACCAGTGCCAGCTGGTTGTGCTAGAAAGTACTAAGAAAAGCAGGATAACTGCAATAAAGGCCAGCACGCTGTAGAATATTTGAGTTCGAAAACGACGGGACATCAACTACCTCTTGTCACAAATTTCCCTGACGACGGAGTGGATTGTACTCCATTTTAAAACGGCGCTCTTCTTCTTCGACCACCACGAGTCCAAGCCGTTCATAAAATCTTCGCGCCGGCTTGTTGGTCTTCAAGACGTGCAAGGACAAGGGCAGGAGATTTGAATTCGCCCTGTCGATTAATCGGCTAACAATAGCCGAGCCGATACCCTGATTTTGATACTTAGGCAACAGTTCAATCAAGCCTAAATACAACTCGCCAGGTCGCTCTTCGACGACTAACACGCCGGCATCCTGGCTGTTGACTTGGATGATCTGTCGCCGATCCGGATCAAATTTCTTTTGAAAATATTCCTCTTGCCAAGCATCATGCCATCCCCATAGTGGGTTAATGTAAACTCGCATGGTTGACTTATGAAGTGAGTACAGGAAGTCATAATCGTCCACATTAGCTTGCCTTAGCGTATACATGGGCATAGGCATACAGTAGATTACGAAAAAGAGCGTCCCTAATTGCTGTTACTAAGGGAAAAGAATTAACCCGCGAGCGACCTCACCGCTGAGCATGTCGGCATAAGCTTCGTTTATCTGCTCGAGCGGGTAAGTGCGCGAAACCAATCGATCGAGATCGAGTAAACCTCGGTGATAAAGTTCCGCGTACAATGGAAAATCGCGAGACGGATTAGCGCTCCCGTAATACGATCCGGTGACCGTCTTCTCCTGGCGGGTGAGGATAGCTCCCGGAAAATCCGTGCTGCTGCCCATTGGCGAAACGCCGGCCAGTACCACCATCCCACCCGGCCGGACGGCATGCAGGCACTCCTCCTGCACTTTTGGCAGGCCAATAGCCTCGAACACATAATCAGCTCCACGACCGCCGGTTAGTTCTTTAATAGCCTTTACCGTATCCGGACCGGCCATAAGAATGTCTGTCGCGCCGAAAGATTGGGCGATATCGCCTTTAGTCTCGTGGGTATCGATGGCGATGATTTGGCTTGCTTCGGCGAGCTTGGCACCCATGATGATGCTCAGACCGACGCCACCGGCTCCATAGACCGCTACGCTACTGCCAGACTGAACCCGGGCGGTGTTCTGAACCGCACCGACGCCGGTGGTGACAGCACAGCCAATGAGGGCGGCAATTGACAAAGGGATATGTTTGTCCAAACGAATACAGCACTCTTCCGGCACAACCGCGTATTCGGCAAAGCAAGCCAACGCGCTAAAGTGAAATACGGGCTGGCCATTTTTTGAAAGGCGGGGGGTGCCATCCATCATCGTGCCGGCCCAGATTGAAGCGACATAACTTTCGCACAAGCTTGGTTTTTCGTGTAGGCAATAGAAACAGGATCCACAACTAGGAGCCCAACTCAGGGCAACATGATCGCCGACTCCCACCCGGATAACTCCTGGACCCACAGCCGCGACGATTCCGGAGCCTTCATGTCCGGGCACCACGGGAAGCGCGTGTTGGGTAGCACCGGTCATCAAGTGCCAATCACTATGACAAATGCCGGCCGCCGCCACACGAATTAATACCTCTCTCTCCTTTGGTTCTTCCAGATCGAGTTCTTCGACCGAAAAGGGGATACCCGGTTCATAGAACACGGCAGCTTTTATCTTCATAATCTCTCCCAAGAATTATTCATCATGTTGGTAACCTACACTCGCCATTGCTCCAGAGCACCCCAATCGATCGTTACTCCTAACCCTGGGGATTCAGACAATATGACATTTCCGTGGCCATCGGCTGTGATAGGTTCTGGCAATATATAGTCCCGTCTCTGTGGTGTCCAGAAAGGGGGGTCGTAGGGGTATTCAATAAATGGGGCCTGGGACACGGCCGCTGAAACGTGGAGGTTTGCCAAGAGCACCAGGCCGTCACCCCACGTGTGGGGTGAATAGATCGCTCCACGGGATTGAACTTCGCGGGCGATTTGGGTTGCGCGGAGAATTCCGGTGCTCCATACAACATCCGGCTGATAGATGTCCAAGGAACGATACGCCAGATACTGACGCAATTCTGAAAACTCTCTGTTGCCTTCGCCACCGGCAATTCTAACCTTAGCCAGCCGGCGCAACTCAGCCAGTCCTGCAAAATCATGGCGGGCCAGAGGTTCTTCCAGCCAATAAACATTCTGTTCCGCCAACGCATCGGCCACCCGACGCGCTTCTTTGAAGTCCCAGGGTGCTCGGGTATCCCACGGCATTCGCCAGGCCTGGTTCGCGTCGCATAGTATAGTTAATTCGGGCCCGGCGCTTTGGCGAACCGCGCATACAATCGCAGTATCCTCGTCAGGATCCTCGGCGAAGAAACGAAGCTTAACAGCATTAAATCCTTCGGACTGAAGAGACAGGATGGCCTCTACTCGCTCTTCGATTGTCATCCGTTGTCCGGTAGACGCGTAAATGGGAACTTGTGGGCTCGACCCACCGAGCAAACGCCAGAGGGGCTGGCCGTTTATTTGGCCTATGATATCCCAAAGCGCCACTTCCAGAGGCCACATACGGCCGTAATGGAACTGTAGATTATCCAGAACGGTGACATGTTTTTCGATCTCTAATGGGCTGCGGCCTAGGAAAAGATGTTCATGTCCGGCAAACCCCAGCATTGAGTCCCCGGCACCGACGCCCTCGTAATCCCCCACCTGTACCCGAACTACAGTTGTGGAATGATCAAGTCGCGGCACAGGGTCCCACGACGCATGAAATGGCGGATTAAGCGGAAACCGGTAGTGGCGAATTTCAATGGCATCAATCGTGGGTTGCATTTTGAAATACGCCTCTCAGTTGTTGAGCACTACTCTATCGACAAAATATGTAATTTTGCGTGAGGAATCGTTTCGTATGCGCCAATGTGAAATTTGATGGTAAATCCGTTGGCCAGTTCCGGATATTGATCACCCCGAGCTTTGGTTTCAGCAATCGCGAAGTCGATTAACTTAAGAAAGCGCTCTCGTTCATTCTGAGCCAGGCTTTCTGTGCTTTGGCCGGGTTCGAAGGTTATAGCCAGCCAATGTACCGCTGCCTCAGGCTCAAGGCTGTTAACAATAGCAAACTGTTTTGTGTCGTCTTTGGCGATAATGTTCCCTGGCTCTTCCCCACGCAAAATGGCCGCAAAAGGGCTATCCATATGGCCAGTGTGTTGAGCTCCCATAATCAACCTCCTTCTACTATGATAATCAGAGTGCACTCACGGATAATGGTCACTAAGCCAGGTCGACAACCGGTTCGTTGTTGATGGCATAGGCCAGCGGCATAGCCTTGGTATTGAAAGCATAGCCGACTTGTCCTCTGATGTCGACGGCGATCACACCACCCTCGCCGCCTGTCCTTTCCTCCAGAACTCGTATAGCAGCCTCACAGGCCGCCTTGGCGGAGAGCCCATTACCGATAAAGTCACAAACCCGTTTGCTGATTACTACTCGCATCAATGCCTCGCCATAGCCGGTCGCGCTGACCCCCGCTATCCAATTGTCGGCATAGGCGCCGCAACCGACAAGCGGGCTATCGCCGATACGTCCAGGAAGTTTATTGGCCGTGCCACCGGTTGATGTGGCCGCGGCTACATTGCCATTCACATCAAGAGCCACAGCGCCGACCGTATCGCCCAGCGCAGGACGGGAATTCGAGCTTTCGAGAGAAAGAGATTTCTGCGGCGGATCAACCAGGAGATCTCCGATTGCACACCGGGGAAAGTTAATGCTGTCGGCGAACGCTTCCGCACCGGCACCGACAAGAAAGTTGTGTTCGCAATCAGTCATTACTCGTCGGGCCAGACTGATTGGGTTGCGCACATGCTGCACGGCCGCTATGGCTCCCATATCAAGTGAACGCCCATCCATGATGAGCGCATCCATCTCGATATCGCCCTCGGCATTTGGATAACTACCACGGCCGGCATCGAATATCGGGCAGTTTTCAAGGACAATCACAGCCGCCTCGACCGCGTCAAGGGCTGTGCCACCCTCAGTTAAAACCGCTTTTCCGGCATTTGCCGCAGCCAGGCAAAATAATCGAGCTTGTTCCCGAAGACCTGTTTTGTGCCAGGCGCCCGCGCCTCCATGAACAATGATTGCCAACGCCATTGGTTCTCCTATTTCTCATCTCATTATAATCCTCAATGATCATTCTTGTCGATAATCAGCCCAGAGGAACGATTTGACCTCATTTGGCGTCTTTAGAATGTCAAGATTTCAAAAGAAGGAGAAAAATGATGCTTAGTCGAACAATCTCAATTGTTTTTTTAGCTGCCTTGTGCGCATTGGTAGCTTGTGCCCCGATTACGGTTGAAGAAGGTACGCCGGTTCTGGAGGAAACACAGGTCCCAACTACCGAAGTTCCGACCGTTGAAGCACCTACGGAAACGCCCTCCGTGGTGGAAACCCCTGAAAACGGAGGTCAATTACCGATGAGTGAGGTTCCTGAAGCGCTGTTTGATGTTGTTTTGGCCGATTTGTTGGAACGGACCGGAAGCGACCGGTCAATGGTTGAAGTCATTAAAAGCGAGTTTGTCGTTTGGAGTGACGGTTCGTTAGGCTGCCCGCAGCCGGGAATGATGTACACCCAAGCCCTAGTGGATGGTTATCAGGTTATTTTTGCTGTGGATGGGAATACATTTGACTACCATCTCTCGGACCGCGGTGCATTTGTCTTGTGCGAGAGTGGTCCAGAAGCGCTCTTTCCTTCAACGGTAACACCTACCGAATAGGTCAGATGGGTGCTTCGAGAGGGCTTCGGGAGTGTCTAAATTCATGGGTAGACGAAATCGGCCAAATGAGCTGGGTAGTGGGGATGTTGACGTTTATAGAGTTGGCGGCGATTCCAGGCATAAACAAACAGTTTGACCGCCCGCCACAAGGCGCGGATGCAGCGCGAAAAGCAGCGCGACTTACGTCCCAAACGCGCCAGATAGTGCCGTACTTCGGCGTTGTCGC
>JAWOHK010000205.1:0-3694 GCA_046485205.1 Chloroflexota bacterium
GCGCCTGATGACCGGAATAGCGGAGTTCGACCGTGTTCTGGGTGGGGGCATTGTGCCCGGCACGCTGGTTCTGATCGGCGGCATATCAGTAATCGGTCGAATAGAATTATTATGGGCATATGCCCATAACTATTATAGCATGGTAATTTGAGGATGTAAAGCGATGATTTATATTGGATTGGACGACACCGACACCTTACAATCGCGCGGCACGGGACGGCTGGCCCGCCAGATCGCCGATCATTTGGGCGAGAAATATTCAGTGCTGGGTGTGACCCGCCACCAGTTGCTGGTCGACCCGCGCGTGCCCTACACCAAGAACAACAGCAGCGCCGCCATCCATTTGGACAGCGGAACAGAAATCGACCTGCCGGCCCTGTTCGAGCAGGTGCGTGTGTTGATGCTGGCTGATTTCCAGGAAGGCAGCGATCCGGGTTTGTGCATCGTTGCCGCTGTACCCATGGCGCTCAAGGAATTCGGCCAGCGCGCCAAGCGTGAAGTCCTCACTCAAGCAGAAGCCCTCCACCTGTCCCTAGAGCACCAGGTCTTCTTATCCGGCCTGGGCGGCACCAACGCCGGTATGATCGGCGCACTGGCCGCGGTTGGCCTGGCCGGCAGCGGTGAAGACGGGCGCTTTATCCAGATCGGCCACATCCGCGAGCTATCCGGCCTGGTGACCATCCAGACAGCTCTGGCGGCCGGCATCGCTTCGGTCAAAACCCTGGCAGGTGTTCCGGTCAGCTCGGGCTTGATGCAGGTGGAAAAACTGCGTCCGGCCTTGCGCGGCGGCCAGGCGGTCCAGTACGTCGACCAGCTCGGTGAGCATTGGCTGCCGGTCAAGTTGGATTAGATTAATTCATTATCCACCATTGAATCAGGGGGTTTTAAACGCCAGCGACGGTAATTCTTCCACGCATTGATCATCCGGCCGGGCGGTCGGATTTTCAATAGAGCTATCATCAGCGTGTGACCATAGCCGTTCATTTATTGGTTATCCATCGTTTCCTCATGGGTCATGCCGGTGAAGGTGTTAAAACCTGGCTGGTGGCGATTCCCAAATTACTCGGTCTTGCATTGTTGACAAATCCGGGTATAATTACCCTTATACACTCGTATTACTCCATTATTCATGCATCGCTGAAAAATATTTTTTTAGGAGGTGGGAAATCTCAGTGTGCGTATCATTCTCCTTACGGTTCAAATCAAACCAACCCGACTCTCCTTAACTGCTTGGGGGTAATCTTCATATTTTTGTGCTCACAGAGTCAGGCCGGACCCATCCGATAATTTTTCCCAAAGGAGCAAACCATCATGTGGAGCAAAAAAGTCTTTGTCCTCAGTTTCGTTTTGACTTTGATCATGGCGCTGGGGGCGATCATGGTCGTGTCAGCCAATTCGCCATCCTGCAATGTTCGAGTAAACGATTCCTTCGCGAAGCTGTTAGAGTGCGTCACCGTAGACGGTGTGCGTGAGCACCAGGCTGCCTTTCAAGCCATCGCCGATGCTAACAACGGCATCCGCACATCGGGGACACCCGGCTACGATGAATCAGCCGCATATGTGGCCGACCGCATGGCCGCTGCCGGTTACCTGGTGACCGTCCAGGAATTTCAATTCCAGACCTTTATCTCTCTTTCTCCTTCGATACTGGAGCAGGTATCTCCCCCACCTGCCGGTCCGATTGAGAACAATATCTTCTCTTATTCAGGCAGCAGTGACGTTACTGCGCCAGTGACTGCCTTGGCGGCACCGCCGGTCGACCCAACCCCCGGCTGTGAAGCCGCGGACTTTGCCGGTTTCCCGGCCGGGAACATCGCCCTGATCAGCCGCGGCGCCTGCACCTTTGCTTCCAAAGCCACCAACGCCTACAACGCCGGCGCGAGTGGCGTGGTCATCTATAACAACGCTCCAGGCGTCATCAACGGTACCCTCGGCAACGACTTCACCCTGGATATCGGAGTGACCTCCGTCACGCAGGCTGTAGGCCAGCAACTGGCTGCCACGCCCGGTTTGGTGCTGCGCTTGAAAACCGACACCTTCCGCGGCATTGCCACCACCAGCAACGTTCTGGCCGAGTCGCGCGCGGGAGACCCCGACAACGTCGTCATGGTCGGCGCGCACCTCGACTCGGTCAACGCCGGGCCCGGCATTCAGGATAACGGATCAGGCAGCGCGGCCATCTTAGAGATCGCCGAGCAAATGTCCAAAGTGAGGCCGCGCAACAAAGTGCGTTTTGCCTGGTGGGGCGCTGAGGAATCTGGTTTGGTGGGCTCGACCTATTATGTAAATAGCTTGAGCGCGGCAGACCAGGCGAAAATCACCCTATACCTGAATTTCGACATGATCGGCTCGCCCAACCACGTCTTCTTTATTTACGATGGGGACGACTCGGACGGCGTTGGCGCCGGGCCTGGACCTGCCGGATCAGACGTGATCGAAAAGGTATTTGAGGCGTTTTTTACCCAGAGCGGGTTGCCGTTTGTGGGCACCGACTTCTCCGGGCGCTCCGACTACGGGCCCTTCATAGCCGTCGGGATTCCCTCTGGCGGGCTCTTCACCGGTGCAGAAGGAATAAAAACCCCAGAAGAGGCAGCCATCTGGGGCGGCACAGCCGGCCAGCAGTATGATCCGTGTTATCACCTGGCCTGCGATACCTACGACAACATCAACTTGTATGCGCTGGACGTCAATTCCGATGCCGCAGCGTACGCTACCCTACAGTTTGCCATGAACACGCAAGCCATCAACGGCGTCAAGGGCAAAGGCAACTTCAAGCCTGAGTTCTGGGGCAACGATGCTGTCCGCTAAAACTTAATAGATAATTCCGGAAATGAGATGACGCCGTGCGAAATTCGCACGGCGTCATCTCATTTCCGGTTTTTCTGACCGCCTCGTTAGGGGTCGATAAGTTGGCTCTAAGATAGGATGGGAGCCCCTTTTAAGAAAACTTCCAATATGGCCGTTTTTATGATATATTAGGTCAATTTGATAAATATTACCTTCTTCTTGTCAGGGTGGTTACATGATGACCGATGAATCCTTCCAACGGGCCAAAGAATACGCTCTCTCACAACTCAAACAGAAATTACCGCCAGAACTGACTTATCACAACTATTCCCACACGACGGACGAAGTGCTCCCCGCTGCCAGAGAGCTGGCGAAGCTATCCGGCTTATCCGGGCACGAGACTTGCCTGCTGGAAATCGCCGCCGTTTATCATGATCTCGGGTACAGCGATAACCCCAAAGAACACGAGCAGATCGGGGCCGAAATTACCGGAAGGGTCTTGCCCGAATTCGGGTTCAACGCGGAAGACATCCGCGTCATCCAGGGCATGATCCTGGCAACCAAGCTTTCTGCCCGTCCACAAACCCTGGCAGAGAAAGTGCTGGTCGACGCGGATCTTTCCATCCTTGGCTCGCAGGACTTCTACAAGCGCAGCATCGATCTGCGCAAGGAGCTGGCTGCCAGTGGACAGGATTATTCTGATTTGGAGTGGTGCCAGGTACAACTGAAATTCCTGGAAAGGCATTCCTATGTCACAGAGGCCGCGCGGGAGATATTTACAGACACCAAAGATAAGAACATCGCTCGCTTGCGCAGTTTATTAACCCAGGCCAGGGAATTAGAAGAATGTGAATAGCGGTTTCCCGGTAGAAATTACCAAAAAGCAGGTGTGCGTGGGAAGAACGCT
>JAWOHK010000308.1:0-4273 GCA_046485205.1 Chloroflexota bacterium
CAAACGAGGTGCAGGGCAACAACAAGGTCACGTACGAAGGCAACCTCGCCACGGTCGTGTCTAACCGGTGGAACCTGCAAATCCAGTATTGCGGCGATGCGATTCCAGCTGAGATTCCTGGCCTCTACTGGAATGGAAGCGCGTGGGTGGGTGGCGCCACCACCTGCACGGACGAACCGATCTCCTTCGCCGTCGAGCTGAACGTCGGCGGCAAGCTGATCTACGGCGCCTCGACCGGCGGCTGGAAGGTGAAGACTGCGGGCTGGTATCGCATCACCTTCTACGGTCCGCCAACGACCAACCTGAGCCTGAGGGAAGCTGTCGTCGCCAACTACGCCGACTTCGCCTCGGCGCCGGCGCCAGCGCTTGCGGCTGAGGAGGGCGAGACGGGTGCGGCAACGCCGGTGGTGGATAGCACCAATAACATCAGCTACGTCGACGTCCTGGCAGTCGCCGGTGGCGGCGGCGGCGGTGGCAACAAAGGCGGCGGCGGTGGCAACAAACCACCTCGCTAACCCACAGAGAAGGCAAGTCTCGTAAAATGAGACAATCCGCTGCACAGTAATTGCCGGGACTCGCGGACGGGGAATGAACGCGAACCCGGCAATCCATGTTTCACGCGGAGCGGTTCGATGGCTTTGATTGATTTGATCGAGAAAAAAGAATCAGGAGTGAATGCCGATGAAAAATCTCATGTTGACACTGGCTTCCAGCATAATTCTGACCCTTCCCTTCGCGGTCTACGCCGAGGAGCCCCACGCCACCGACTTCAAGGTTCAAGCCTACAGTTTCTCCGGCGATCCGATCATGCCGGGGACGAACGAAAATTGTGCTGCCTACCTGAAAAACCTGCTGATGAGCAATGGCGGCAAGTTCAACCTGCTTGCCACCACCGCCGTGGTGGGACCACCTGGCATCGTCTACACCCTGCGGGACTTCAAAGGGGAAATCGCCATTGTAAAATGCGGCCTGCACGGAGGCGGTTGTGGAGGCGAGGATGAGGGAGGTTGTGGAGGGCACTGATCGCGCTGACAGTCCCTCGCCAGCCGGTTTATTCCACGGGCGCCGGGCGGCTTCCATGCTGAAAGCCGCCCGGGTCCGTGCTCGGTCCAGGGATGGGCAGGGCGATCAAGGCTCCACCAACCCCTCCCGAATCGCCAGGCGCGCCAGTTCCACCCGGTCGTGAATGGCCAGCTTCTCCATCAGATGCGCGCAATGCTGTTCCACCGTTTTCACGCTGATGCCCACCGTCCGGGCAATTTCCTTCTTGGAAAGACCACGGGCGATGTAGGCCAGCATTTCCAGCTCTCGCTCGGTCAGCAACCGGGTCCGGCTTTGGAGGGTCTGCGCCAACCGAACGCCATCCGGATGGATCACGATTCGGGCCTGGACCTCATTGGAAAAATAGACGGTTCCGGTCATTACCTGGCGGATGACTCGAACGATCACCTCCAGTGACTCGTTCTTGGTGAGATAGCCCGCCGCTTCCAATGCCAGAGCCTGGTCGATGTAGTGATCGTGGAAGAACGCGCTGAGAAAAATCAATCGCGTCTCGGGACACTGGCTTCTGATCAACCGCCCGCCCTCGAAGGCGGACAATCCCGGCATGTCGATGTCCAACAACACTACGTCCGGGCGTAAAGCGACGCAGCATCGTATCGCGTCCCGGACATTGCACTCGCAACCCAAGACCACCATGTCGGCTTCCTGATTCAGCCGCTGCCGAAGCATGTCGCGCACCAGCGCATGATCGTCAGCCAAGACAATCGAGATGGGTCGGATCATGGTTGCAAGCCTCTCGATCGAGCAGACTGGAAACCAGTCGCGCCAGCGCGGCCATTTGGAAGGGTTTGAGCAGCAGCAGGGTTTCCATGTCGATCTGGTCGGACAAATCCGGCGAATCGGTGCCCGTCATCAGAATGGCGGGCAGGCGAACCCCCCGCGCCCGCAGTTGGCGCAGGCCATCGAGTCCGCTGCATCCCGGCAAATCCAGATCCACGATCAACAACCGAAGGCGGTCGCGATAAACCTGATAGCCACTCAACAGCGCCAGGCCGTCTTCCGCCTGAAAGACTTCATAGCCCAGATGATGCAAGGTCGCGGTCATGATTTCCCGAACATAGCGATGATCCTCCGCCAGCAAAATCATTTCGCCATTCCCCCTTTTCCAATTCGGCGCGGATAGGGCGTCATTCTGTGCGGAGTCTGACGGCGCCGGCGGCAACAGGACCGTGAAGGTCGAACCCTGGCCGATGGTCGACCGGACCTCCAACCGCCCGCCGTGTTGACTCACGATATTGTGGACCATGACCAGCCCCAGGCCAGTACCGTATTCGTCCGGCTTGGTGGTGAAAAACGGCTCGAAGATGCGGGACTGCACCTCAGGCGACATACCGACGCCGGTATCACTCACCTCGACGCGGACCCAGTCGGCCGTACCGGGGCCGTCATCTCGATCCACTGGCGCTGGAGAGAGCGCAATGCGCAGAATGCCGCCCTCCGGCATGGCGTCCCGGGCATTGATCATCAGGTTCAGCAATACTTGTTGCAATTGAGTGACGTCCACATTGACTCGAAAATTCCGGACGGAAGCCGCGTCAATTTCCAGCGCGATCGAGGCCGGCAATATCCGTCGAAATAAATCCGCTGAACTTTCAATCAGTTCACGTAATTCCACAGGTTGCCGCTCGGTCTCGTTCTTGCGGGTGAACGTCATTATCCCCTTGATCAAGCCGTTAGCCTGCTTGATGACTTGGTCGATGCGTTCGAGGAATTCCAAGGCCGGATGACTTTCGGGCAGTAGCTTTTGGCATAGGGTGTTGTAACCGGAAATCGCGGTCAGGGTGTTTCTAAAGTCATGGGCGATACCATCGGCCACCAGACCGATGGCCTCGATTTTCTGTGAATGCAGCCTTTCTGCCTCAAAGCGCTTGCGTTCGGTAATGTCGCGAGCAAAACATAGATAAACCTCTTTCTCGCCATCGTTGATCAGTGTTCCGCTGATCTCGACTGGAACAATACCGCCGTCCTTGCGATGATAATGGCACTCGGTAACAGCACTCTCGTTGGAACATAGCGTTATCAAAATCCGTTCAATGGAGTTCTGGCTATCCCCAGCAATAAGATCGTTCATGCTCAAGCCGAGCAGTTCGTCATGATCGTATCCCAGTAAATCAACGACTTTACGATTGATATCCAGCAGGCGATAAGTTGTCGGCTCGACGACCAGGAGGGGCTCATTGGCGTGATCGAACAGATTTTGATATTTTCTTTCCAGTGCACTGGCGGTTTCCTCGGCTTTTTGATGCTCGAGGATTTCCTCGGACAGGATAAGGCCCCATTTCCGCAAGCGACGAATGAGCATGATCCAGAAAGCAATGGAAATTATAAAAATGGCAAACGCCACCCAAAGCGAATACATCTCCTGATTCTTTTCGTCCTGCAGCTGCTCGATCAATCGATGCCGGGACTGATCGATAAAGTCGTTCATGACATTCAGGAAAAGCTGTTCGTGCTGTTTATAGTCCTCCCCGAACAGGGATCTTTGTCCGGCTTCCCGTTGTCCGGACTGGATCTGATTCAGGGCCGATTGCTCCATGGCTCTTAACATTTTCTGCGCCGATATCGCCTGCTGGAGTAAGTCGGCGCCATCCTGGACATCAAGCCACACGCTATTCCTTGCCAACAATAGAGCATCCAGTTCAACAACTTTATTCCAATAGGTTTCCAGGTGAATGGTGGCCGGGCTTGGATCAACCGCGGCGGCCCGAACGGCTGCGGTAACTTGCGTGGAGAGGTCAATGACCTGATGCCAGTGATAATCTTCATTCACATAAGTATGCTGTAAATTTTTAATAGTGAAATAGGAAGAATAGACCCGCCAAATGAGTAAGCAAAACATCACCGCCGTCAATAAAAACGCGAACGCTAACCATGCCAGAAGAGGTTTCGTTCTGATTTTCAGTCGAATGTAATTTAAAATTTTCATTTTTTTTGGAAAAGAGTCAACCAAAAGTTTCAATTTAGTTCTACTTTGTCAGAACACCTGTCACTATTCGTTAAGTTGCTGTTTGCGATAAGCGGAATCGATGGCGGCCTGCCGTTTGCGGTGGCGCGCCTCCATCTGTCGGAGGACCTCCTCGAGCGTGGTGTCCCGCCGCGGCAAGAAGTGGTTCAACAACGCCCGGATATCCCGACCGCTCAACAACGGTCGGGTCTGCATCCTCGGGCGAGCCGAACGGCAGCGTCCGTTGCGTGTCTACCCCTCCGCCCC
>JAWOHK010000286.1:0-3082 GCA_046485205.1 Chloroflexota bacterium
TTCATATCGAGCAGTTCATTGAGCACGGTGCTGTCGCCTTTGATGACGAGCTGAGTTTCCAGGCGGGTGCGGTTAGTGTCCAGGCAGATCTCGATCAGCTCGTCCAGGATTGCCAGTTGAGGGCTGGGCCGCAGCGATTGCAGGGGGTGCTGTATCAGGAAAGCCTTGCCGGGCATGCCGTTTTGTTGGAACAATTGGCTCATCTTGTCGCTGGTCAGCCGAGCAAAATCTGGGTTTTGCCGATAAATCTTGTCGAACTGCCGCATATAGCCCACCTCTTCCTCAATAGCGTCATTGATGGTGGGGTAGGCACTGATTTTCAATGCCAGTTCAAAGGTGTCAGAAAGACCGTTTTGCCGGCGGCGCGTTGCTCCTTGATCAGCTCCTTGATGCGCCGGGCGTTGACCGGATCCAGCCCGGTCGTCGGCTCGTCCATGAAGAGCAATTCGGGATTATGCAGCAGCGAACGGGCGACGTTGAGCCGGTTGCGCATGCCCTTCGAGTATTGCGAGACCAGCATCTTGCCGTCGTCGCCCAGGTCGACCAGTTCCAGCAATTGTTGGGGATCGCGCTTGTCACCTTCGTAGAGTGCGCCGAAATAGTGCAGATTCTCCAGCCCGCTCAGCTTCAGGTAAAGATTGGGCACCTCGAACGACACGCCGATGCGCTCGTAGAGATCAGAGCCCCACTCCGCCAGGTCGCGGCCGAAGACCGAGACCTGGCCCTGGTATTCACGCAACAGGCCGATGAGAATTTTCTGTGTCGTCGACTTGCCCGCGCCGCTGGGACCGAGAAAGCCGAATACCTCGCCCGGGCGCACCTCGAATGATAAATCACTCACGGCCGGGACGGCGGCGCTCTTATACGTAAATGATAATGAATCTACCGTAATCATGAATCGGAAACTCCTGATAGGCTTTAGGCAGTGAGGGCGATGAGAGTCTGTAAATGTCTAACCGCTCAGGCCAGTAACTTTAAGACCGCATCACTACATTATCCTCATGCGAATTTCCTAGCCAGCATTCCCCGCTTGCTGCCCCCCCGGCAATTGTCCGGAAGAGATGGGATTTCGATCCCCACCGATTGCGGGGGATACACGAATCGACCCCGGCGCCAGCCGGGATTCGATGAACCGGACGGCTTCGCCCACGCCATCTTCAGCCTCGATTGCCGCGCCGATTTCAGCGGCCCTGGCGCGCATATGGGTACCGGTTACAGCTTCTTCGATAGCCGCGGCCAGGGCCTCGACCGTAAGTTTCTTCTGTAAGACCGGCGCCGGCCCGGCCCCCAGGCTGTGAACCCGGCGACCCCAGAAGGACTGATCGCCAAAGAAGGGCACGATGACGGATGGTTTCCCGGCGCGCAGACCGGCGGCCGTTGTGCCCGCCCCGCCGTGGTGGACCACAGCCGCCATGCGGGGAAAGAGCCAGTCGTGCGGCGCCTGATCCAGCATATAAACCGACTCGTACTTGCCGGCGGATCGCAAACCCCATCCGGAAGCGATGATGCCGCGTTGCCCGGCCCGTTGCAGCGCGTCAATCAGGATCTGGAATTTGCGCTCCGGATCGCTGAAGAGCATGCTGCCGAATCCGATGTATACCGGCGGCGGGCCGGCGTCCAGAAAATCAACCAGTTCAGCCGGTGGCTGCCAGGTCGGGTCGCCTTCCAGGAACCAGTAGCCGGCGGCCGTGACGTGGGCCGGCCAGTCGGGCGGATTGGCCACGACGAGCGGGCTGTAAGCCTGGAGAACGGGGATCACTTCGCCGTCCGGCAGGCGCTTCTCAGCGGCCAACCGGTCGCGCGGCCGCAGCCCGACCGATTGCCGCCAGTCGTTGACGATGCCCATGAATGGCGCTTTGCCGAGATCGTTGACGGCATAGCTCAGCTTGTTCAACACCTTTGGTAGTTCCCGGCCGGCGACAGGATTGGTGAAACTCGCCGTCGGGTAAACTGGTATGGGCATCGCCTTGATGGCCGGAATGCCGAGCTTTTCCGCTATGTGGTAGCCGCCGAGCATCTTGAGATGGTAAATGATGGCGTCGCTGCCCTGGGCCGCCGCCCAGCAATCATCGATGATCTGGCGCATGGCCGGCAGAACCATCTTGAACAACCCCATTTTATTACGGCCCTCGAAAGCGGCCTGCCCGGCGGTGGTATCGGTCAATTCCAGGAAACGGCGGTCGACCGGCGCGAAATCCAGCCCATGGCCGGTAACGAAATCACCATACTGTTCGGCCGTGACCAGTACGACCTTATGACCGGCCGCTTGCAGACCGCGGCCCAGGGCTACGTAAGGCTGGACATCACCGCGCGAACCTAAAGTCAAAATAGAAAGCTTCATGATTGCCTCAATGAACAGGTTGGGGGCTTAGCGCCCGCTCCAATATCGCCAGTAAATCCTCTATCAAAGCCCAGTACTCTGGTTGATCCAGTTGCCGCGAATTTCCGGCGGCAAGCTCGGCGGCCGATACGCCTAGGCGTTCGAGCATATAATCCCCTAACTGGGTGAAGACGGCGTTGAATAAAAAGGCGGCCAGCTCCGGATCGAGTTCCGGATCGATGTCGCCATTGGCCATACCCTGCTCGATTAACGGCCGGAAAAAACGGCCGGAATTATCGTGCAGCAAGGCTTTTGTCTCGTCCGGCAGTGGCGCGTCCCCATAAATGGCCCGGTAACCGATTTGCGCCAGGCGCGGGTTGGAGAATTCGAAGTTCATGCCGTGGCTAAACAACCAGCGCAGCGTGTCAAAAATGCTGCCATTCGGATCGGGCGGCTGGGCTGCGGCCAGGAAAGTTTGCTTTTCATCAGCCACCAGTTGCAAAAGGTACAGGTACAGGTCGCGCTTATCGGTGAAGTACTGGTAGAGGCTACCCTTGGCGATGCCGGCCCGGGCCACAATGCGCGAGACGGAGGCCTGGTTGTAGTTGTGATCGGCGAATTCCTCGATCGCCCTGTCCAGGATAATCCGGCGTTTGTCCTCGGGTAGATTGAAAAATGTATCGGTAGGCATGGCGACTATTCGAAATGATTATATGTGACCGGCCAGTCATGTGACCGAGTAGTCACATTATGGATCAGGCC
>JAWOHK010000082.1:0-6345 GCA_046485205.1 Chloroflexota bacterium
CCAATACGAAAGCCCGATATTTCCTGTCGAAGCAAGTGGAGACTATCTCGTCCAAGTCGTCAATCACCGTGGTGAAGTGGTTTCAAGCCATCCGGCGACATTATTAGAAGCGGAAGAACATGGCGTCACGGCCCACATGATTGTTGCTCACATTCCCCAAGCCATGTCGCCCGGACAATCGATTCAAATTATGGGTGGCGAGCAGGTGTTGGCTGAGAAAACTCTTCCAATAGGCGAACGTTCCAGCAATCAGTTGCGCGTACGGGTAAAGTCAATCCCGGACAAATTGGTGATTCGTTGGGAAAAGCTGGGGGTACCTGCTTTGGTGCGATATTTACCCGAAGGTACAGATTCATGGAATGTGCTGGCTGTCGATGTAACTAACGGGGTTTTGGAAATTGACACGGATTATCTGGATGGGATGGCAGGCCAGATCGAAGTCATACTGGCCGACGGTGGAGGTTCAGCGGTTGAGGTAATCAGATAATCGTTCTTGGCCAGACATTCACGCCATAATTTCGGAGTTCCTCGGCCATATCCAGCTCAGGTACAAATTGGATAGCGTTTATGCCTATTGAACGGGCTGCCTTAACGTTAACCAGCATATCATCGATAAAAACTGATTCGCCCGGTTGACAGCCTAACCGCTCCAGTGTTCGATGAAATATGGCCGGATCTGGTTTCATCACCCCTTCATAGGCGGAACCGACAATCAGATCAAAATCTTGATTCAAGCCATACTTTGCTAGCGTATCATGGAGTGCATCAGTCGCATTGCTCAGAACTGCCGTTCTGTACATCGGTGAAAGGGCCCGCATCAAACTCACCAAGGGTTGATTTACTTCATCTCCGCGCCAAAAATCGTGCCGAAATGCTGACAGATTTTGGCCCAGTCCGAAGTAATCGCTCACCCAAGCCCACAAGTCTTCATCCGAAATTTCACCCCGTTGCGCCTTCTTCCCCATATCACTATTGAGGACGATTCGTTCAGCATCACCGGGATGTAGGCCTAAACGCAGCTCCCATTCGTGACGGCCTCGTTGATCGACCGTGCGCACCAGCACACCGCCGATATCGAATATCAAGGCGCGTATTTCGTTATTCATCTAATAAAATGACCGGCTCTTGATAATAGCGTAGGCGGCTGCGCGACAGTTTCCCGGCCAGAAATTCATCAAACCAGGCCCGTTTTTCAGCCAGGGGCTCGTTCCGCTTTAATCGCTTCAAATCAGCGTTCAACCGAAGAATTCGGCCAGGTATAACGAAACGGGTTAATCCGGCGGGCAGCAGTTCTCCCCGAGCGGCGGCATCAAAAACATCTTCAGGCTCAAATTGCGGGTAAATTGCTACTGCAACCATATGAGGAAATTGGGTTAGCAAACGGTCGAGGTCGGTTAGAAGCGTCCTTTCCACATTTCCCCAAGCGTTGTAGCGATCGACGAGTTGGTTCATGATCGCCAACCGTGGCGCTCCAGGTGCCAGCCGGGCCAAGGTGTGTTTGCCGTCTTTCTCCAAAAAGTAACAGATTACTCCCGGCTGGCGGAAAGCGTTTCGAATATTCTCCGCGGGGATTAGTTCCAGCTCTAGGCCCTCTATTGTCTCCAGTTCTTCTCGCAGGTCTAAAAATCCCAAATCGCTTGCCTGTTGCGAATCGGCTGAGATAGCATGGTACCAGGTATAAAGTTGATAAGCGGATTGGGCCGCATCGACAACCTGCACGATCGTGTAGGGGTACCCGAGACGCTGTAAAGAACTGGAACGAGTTGCGCCATCAAGAATGACGTAGCGATTCTTCCAATAAGTGGTGATCGGTGGATTTACAAGCCGGCCATCTTCCTCTAATCGTTCCATTAATCGATCAACCCGTTTGTGATCGATATGTTCGTGAGGCACTACCTGTTCGGCCGGCACAACCTGAAGGCTCAAGGTTTCACTGGTTCTCCTTTTTCTCAATAGGTTGGTAACCTGTTGTGAGACTAGGAGCGACGCATCTCTTTGGTGATCGTCCAGGATGGTCGAAATATGTGGAGATACGATGGCGCGTGGATGTTCTCGAAGTTTCGTTGCCGATTCAGAAGGAGTAGTTACTACAGATGGCAATTCTGATAAAGACACACCGGCCAAATTGCCCTCCTCCAAAGCCATCAACAGTGCATTTTCATCCACCAAATCCGTATGCCCGGTATTAACCAGGAACGCCGAGGATTTCATGCGAGATAACTCGGCCGCACCAATTATGGCTTCAGTTTCCTCTCGATGGGGTATGTGCAGGCTTATAAAATCTGCCTGCGAGAGGATATTTGTCAAGTCGGTTTCGTTAATATCGGAATCCATGACCAGCTCTGGGGTTAAACGAGGCTGATTGGCTAATATGCGCATCTCAAATGCTGAAGCTCTTTGAGCGACCAAACGACCTACCAGACCAAAACCAACGAGGCCAAGCGTTTTGCCGGCCAATCGACCGTCAGCAAACCGGTTTGAAAGCGCTAACAGACGAGCTATCGTTTGCTCAGCGATGGCCACGGCGCGATTGTCCGGTAAATAAACGATCTCAATCCCTAACGCCTTAGCTGAACTAACATCGATGAAATCCAAACGATTGCCGAGACAGCCGATGACCCTCAAATTATAGCCGTACTTCATAACGTGTGATTCGACCCACTGGTTTGGGCCAACTATCAACGCTTGATAATCGCCTATGTTTTGAATCAGGCTTTCTTCTTCGGCATCGACTTGATAGGTCAGCTGCCCAATCGACGAAAGTAGTTTTTCTGCTTCTGTCGCCAGAGGAGTACACGATAATATCTGAATCGTTGGGGCAGGTGTTTGTTCTCGGCTTTGACGGTTTGCTACTTGGGTGGAAGGTGTCATTTCAGGGATAGGTTTTAATGAAGTTCTCCCCTCAGACATTAAATTCAGGAAACCAGGTGCGGATACGTTGATATTTCCTCCACTGAGTAACACACCGACTCGCGAACCGGGAAACAACGGGAATTTCCCGGCCAACAATGGGGCCAAAGCCACCGCTGCACTCGGCTCCACCACAATCTTGAGTCGGGACCAGATGAATGTTAACGAATCCAGGATATCTTCTTCGGTGACGGTTATCATGTCGCTTACGAAGCGGCGCATGATATCGAAATTGCGCTTGCCGATGGCACGTGTACGAAGCCCATCAGCGATGGTTTGAGGTACCGCATCCAATTTGACAATTTCATTCGAATGCCAGGAGGCGGTAGCATCGCCACCTGATTCAGGTTCAACGCCAATGACCTGACAAGTTGGAGCACGCAGTTGGGTGGCCAAAACACATCCACTAATCAGCCCACCGCCACCAACCGGGACGAACAGGTAATCCAACAGCCCTACTTCGTCGAACAATTCCAACGCGGCTGTGCCTTGTCCGGCGATGATGTGGTCATTATCATATGGATGAATCAGGGTGTAACCAGCCTCACTGATCAGGTCTTGAGTGACTTCTTCACGATGAAATGCATCGCAGGTAACAATTTTGGCACCATATGCTTCTGTGGCAGCCCGCTTGTTAGGTGGTGAATCATCGGGCATCACTACTATTGCCTTGACGTTCAACAGTTTGGCTGCCAGCGCAACCCCTTGGGCATGATTGCCACTTGAATGGGTGATGACCCCGGCCTCTCGTTGATCCTCGTCCAGCCGGCTGATGGCATTATAAGCACCGCGAAATTTAAACGCGCCGACCCGTTGGAAGTTTTCACATTTGAAGTAAACACGACAGCCAAGCCGCTCATCCAGGGACCGGGACGTAAGGACCGGCGTTTTATTGGCGATGCCTCTGATTTGCTCAGCAGCAGCCTGAACGGATTCGGGGGCGATCATCACGAATTTAGAAAACTTTGATGTAACAAACTTTGACGCCTCAAGCCTCGATGCATTAACTGGTATTAATGATTTTACTCCAAGACCATCTCAATGCGGCGAAAAACTTCAAAGTAGCCAGCCTGCATAAATCCCGCCCATTGATCATCTTCGGCAATGTTTTCTACAATTGCATCCTGTGCTCCATGCATGAGGTGCATGATTTCTAATAAGCCGGCAGTAACATTCGCCGCATCTCCACGGACGACTTCGACCCAAATACGTTTGAGCTGGAGCGCCGTCGCCCGATATGTTACCCAGCCCTCGGAACCATTCTGAAATTCAACCCACAAACCGGACAAATGAGCTGATTCATGCAGAGGTCCAGGATCACTCTTGTCATCAATGACTGATGCCGCCAGCCGGCGTACATTTCGCATGCTGGCAACTGAATTCAGCCAATTGGCCCGACCTGGACGGTTACAATGAAGCTCGATAACTTCCTCGTGTTGCAGATAGTGTATTTTCCGGGCTGCCAGGACAGAGGACATGCTTCGCATTGTTTTTGGTGCCCGGCGAGCGACGATTAACTCCCGAACCGGCTGAAAACCACACTTAAGAAACAATTCGTGAGCGGGATTGTTGCCTTTTATGACTTCCAACCAAACAATCGGGGCTTCGAGGTTTGTAGCGTGGTCAAGCAGTGCTTGCAAGATAGTGCCGCCGACCCCTTGCCGCCGCCCGTCCGGTAGCACGCCTAAGCGGGTTACCCAGCCTTCACCCGGCCGCAAACCCAACATCCCTAAACCGACAATGGATTTATTACTGATGGCGACACAAGATTCCCTCAAATTAATATCATAAAGGGCGATGTACTCCTGCATGCGAGCCGGATTCATCGGCATTGGAATGAGGTAGTCCGTCCGGGTTTGGTTGTAGGCGGCGGTTAGATCGTCGAGCGAAAACTCGGAGGCCGGTAAAATGATCATGAGGATGATAGTTGAACAGCTATTAGGCATGTTCAATTGGTCTGAAAAATGATGCGATTTGTTCGGCAAAACCGGTCACGTCAATTGGTTTTGTGATGCAACCATCACAACCATAGCGAGCAGACATTTCACCGGCAATTTCGACCGGCCAGGCTGTTAACGCCACAACAGGTGTTTTCTCAAGTTCTGGGGATTCGCGCAATAAAGCTACTAGGGTTTGACCATCCATATCAGGCAGTCCCATATCCAGGAGAATGAGGTCTGGCGTCTCTTGAAAAGCCAGGTCGATCCCGCTTTGCCCATCTGCGGCATGGATGAGCCTGTAGCCGTGCGGGCTGAGAACACGCTCGACCAGCTTCATATTGGCGAAATTATCTTCGATCTGCAGAATAGTTTTCATTGATTCGTGAGGTGTTTCAAAATCTGCGACGAGATTCAAGCTGGTGGCGGGATGGGCAGGTTTTCCTCCGCAACATCCAGCCATTTTTCGCCTTCTTCGATGAGCATAACCGGGATTCCGTCGCGAATCGGATACTTCATTCCAGATTCATCACAGACCAGCCATGTGTCGCGGACAAGACGCAGGCGGCCGGGGTCGTCACTTGATTCTTTGTTTCGGACGGCTACAGGACAACGCAAGATTTCAAGAAGTAACGGATTAATTGAGGTTGGACTTTCCGGATCAATCATAAGTGGATTCTCTTTTAGAGATGAACGAACTATATCAGATCACAATAGGCCAGCCAATCGCTATCTCAAGATCGGAAGTGTCCTTCTTGGCTCCGATTAGGCCAAGTCGCCGCTAGCAGGGCGGGAAGGATACTACCCGATGGACCGAGAAGCGTATAGGTCATTTGATTAGACAGAGGTGTTGCTTCCGGATTAATTTCAACTCCGATAGCACCACAGTGAACAGCTTCCAGAGGTAAGGAAGCAGCTGGATATACAATACCGGATGTACCAATAGTTAAAAAAATTTCGGCTTCGCGTGCAGCCTGAACAGCTCGATTGAGTACATCGTACGAGAGTGATTCACCGAACCAGACTACATCAGGCCTTAAATAACCGCCACAGTCGGGACAAGCAGGTGGATGACCGTCGATCTCGCGCCAGTTGGAAACAATTCGATCTTCATTCGCGCACTTAATGCGGTTCAAGTTGCCGTGAAGTTCGATGATGTTGTTGGTTCCAGCTCGTTGATGCAGGCTGTCGACGTTCTGGGTGATCAGGGTAAATTCCGGCACCAGACGTTCTATTTCCGTCAAGGCGAGATGGCCATCATTGGGCCTGGCCCTGGAAACTAAATCGCGCCGCCAACTATACCAATCCCATACATGTTTGGGATTTCGATGGAAAGCCTGAGGAGTAGCCAATTCTTCAGGGTCGTACTGGGCCCATAAGCCGGTTTGTGCCTGCCGAAAGGTTGGCACCCCGCTTTCGGCCGATATCCCGGCCCCGGTCAAGACGACAACTCGCCGTGTTAACCTGAGTCTGCTGGCTAATTCATCCGGTATCGTTT
>JAWOHK010000088.1:0-16599 GCA_046485205.1 Chloroflexota bacterium
TGAGCAGCAGCGGAGCGCCGGCAATCGTGTCAAACTCGCCCAGCCGGCTGAGACGGCCCTGATAGGTCACCAGCGTATCGGTCCGCAGGCGAACCACGTAGGCAAAACGATGGCGCTGCAGCCAGCGGACAAATTCCGTACGCCCAAACCCCCGGTCAGCCAGAAACAGGGGCTTGAGTTCGGCCGGCACCCAACTGGCCACCAGAGCGCACAGCCCGCACTCCAGCTTGTTTTGACTGTGGCGTAGCCGGTCGGGGTGGTAGACGCCGTGGGCCAGAGGGACGGCTCGTCCCCGTCGCGGCATCGCCGCCCACAGGACGGGATAGTCCTTGACCTTGGTCCAGTCGATGGCGATGGCTACCAACTGAGTTCTCCGGCCGCCTGGCCGGTAAGACCAGGCCAGCCGAGCTACCTGGGCACTCACCACCGTGACATCCACCGCCGCATTCTCCAAAAACCGGTGCAGTCGCTTGAGACGATGAATGTGCCGTCGCGGCCCACTCGGCCAGTGCCGGACAATGGCCGACAGACAGCCGCTCTCGGCCTGGATGAGGCCGTACACCAACAAGGTCAGGTTGCGCAGTCGCGTCACCCGCATCTTGATGCCCCAGGCATTGACGATTGCCCATAGGTCGTCGTACGATAACATGGCGAAGCCTCCTTGGTTGTTGTTTTTTGTTCAATCTCTACAACATTTTTGGAGGCTTCGCGTTTCTCCCCTCCTGAAACTGGGTAGACTTCAGTCCCCAGAATAGGTTCACGTACCTGTGCTGCCGTAATGTCGCAGCCCAAATCGCCAGACACCCATGCCAATCATCATGAGGATCAGTGCGACCACTGGCGCGCCCCAGGCCAGCGCCGGCGCGACTTCCCGCCCCAACAGATAGCTGGCCGGATAAAACGATGCGAAGCCATACGGAATCAATAGTGTGAGAAGCACCCCGATCGCCCGCGGATAAATGGTCAGCGGGTATTTGGCGAATTCATGCATCTCAAAGACCACTCGAGTCACCGGTACGGAATCCATAAGCCAGAAGCCGCTGACCGATGTAATGAGGTTGAGGGCGATGAAAATGAAACCACCGCTGATGACCATTACGGTAAGGTAGGTGACAGAAGGCAAAGTCCAGGCGATGCCCAAGCGCGGCGCGGCGTACAGCACCAGAAACAGTCCGACCAGAAAATTGCCGATACCGTCATGGCAAAAGCGGTCGGCCAGCAAGTGAAAGAGCGGGTTCACTGGCCGTACCAGAAAGCGGTCAAAGGTGCCCGTGCGGATGTAATCACGGCCGAGGGTCCACAGATTGTCGGCGAACATATGGTTGATCGATTTGGCCAGTGTGAGCAGCCCATAGATCAGCAATATTTCCGGCAGGCTCCAGCCGTCCAAGTCGGGGATCTGGTTCATCACAACCCACACCGCCAGCAACCCGGCCGCTTGCACGAAGATAGTCGAGGTAGCGCCGATCAGGAAATTGACGCGGTACTCCATCAGAATTTTGATGCGGTTCTTGAAAAACAACCAGTATAGCGAGGTGTAGCGGGGAATAGCGGCCATCTCTCAACCTCCCTGGACCGTGATCACGCGGATCGCGCGCCGGAAGACAAAACGCGATAAGAAGAATAGCACCAGCAGGAACCCGCCCTGAATCAGCCAGATGCGCGGCATCTCGCTTACCGGCGTGATGCCGCTCAGCAACGACACCGGCAGATAGACTACCTGTGAGAATGGGAGTATGGTGGCGATGGTCCGCAACCAGTCAGGCATCATGTTCAGGGGAATCAGCGCGCCGCTTAAGAATATGGCCACGCTGTGACGGACGACGCTCATCCCCCAGATTTCAGTGCTGTAGAAGGCGGTGCAACCCAGAATCCAGTCAAAGCAGAACAAGACGGCGTGGCCCAACATCAAAGTGAAGGCGAATGCGCCCCAAATCACTGGATCAGACGGGAGCGTCAGGCCGTATACGATCCAGATGAATAGAGCCAAGGGAATTTTGAGCACCATTTCGGCGATCAACTGGACCACATTTTGAATGTACAGGGCGATTTGGTAATCCAATGGCCTTAGCAAAGCGATGATGATATGCCCCTCGCGCACTCCGGCCCCGAATTCATAGATTACATTGGTAACACTGGCACCGCTGTTGAATATTTGCGCCAGCAATATGTAATTGAGCGTCTGATCCAAGGTCAGGCCACCGATGGTAGCGGTTGAAGCGTAGACGGCTTCCCAAAAAGCGACGAAGATGACGACGGCGATGATGCTGACAAACATCTCCATCCAGACCCATATGCTGTAGGCCAGGAACATCTTCGGTACGACGGCGGCCATACCACCGTAAATGCGCCACCCGCGTTTCAGCGTTCCGACCATTTTATAAAACCTCAATCAACAATATTGTGATCATCAGCCACCTTGTACCGTCACAAGGCGAATAGCCCGGTTGAAGACAGATCGCGACAACGTCAGCAGGGTGACCAGATAAACAATTTGAACCAGCCAGATAGAAGGTAAGTCGGTCAGCGGCGTCAGGCCGCTCAGGACGGAAATCGGCAAATAAACGGCTTGCGAAAACGGCAGTAGGGTTGCGACCGTCCTCAGCAAAGGCGGCATCATGTCCAAAGGTATGAGTAAGCCACTGAAGAATACCGCAAATGCAGCCCTGGCCGTGGACAATCCCCACGAATCCGTAACCGAAAGGACGGTGCTCGCCAGCATCCAATCAAAACAAAACATCACCCCATGGCCCAATAACATCGTTAGCACAAATGCGGCCCAAATAACCGGGGAGGTCGGCAGAGGCAACTGGAAGAAAATCACGGCCAAAAAGGCTAACGGCAATCGCATCATCGTGTTCAAGCCAAGATGAACGAGGTTCTGCAGATACATAACGCCCTGGAAATCAAGCGGCCACAACAACCTGATAACGATACCGCCTTCGCGCATAAATTCCCCGAACGACCGGATGAGGTTGGTCTGGTAAACGCCATCATGAAAAATCCGGGCCAGTATGACGTAATTGAGCGTCTGACTCTCAGATAATCCACCGATTAGTGCGCGTTCGCCGTAGACGGCGCGCCAGAAGAAGACGGTGATAACGAGTGTAAAAATTTCCATGACGACGTTAAACCAAATCTGAAACTGGTAAGCCAGAAACAGCTTGGGCATCATCGCCGCCGTCGCTCCATAGGCGCGAATCCTGAGTCCTGATCGTTGGCGCACTATTGCGGGCACGGTGGCGGTCATGTCACTCGACCTCAGCCTTCGCCGTTAGTCAGGTCGCCGGGAAGGATCTCAGCGATTCCGTTCGTCCCATCTTCTTTCAACCCGCCCCGGTATATTTGCTTGACCACCAGCGACAGGTCAGGCTCTTTCAGAGACAGGTCTATCACTTCAATCTGGCTCATGACCGACGCGGCTACGCGGCTGGCCGAAGTTTTGGTGCGGTCGAAACGCAACACCAGCCGCCGTTCCCCTTTCTCAAGAAGATCGGTACTGTCAGGCAGGGTCATGCCGTCCAGGTCAGCGGCCGTCTCGAAAGTGATCTCGCGAAATTTACCGAAGCGTTCTTTGATCGTCGCCAGGGGGCCATCATAGATCAACAAACCGTTATCGATGATCAATACGCGCTTACACAACTCCTCGATGTCGCCCAGATCGTGAGTGGTCAGGATAACGGTTGTTCCCTTCTCCTGGTTCACCTGCTTGATAAAATCGCGGATGCGCTCTTTAACCAGCAAATCAAGGCCAATAGTAGGTTCATCCAGGTAAACGATACGCGGTTCATGAATTAGGGTTGCCGCCAGTTCGGCGCGCATCTTCTGGCCCAGAGACATGTTACGAATAGGAATCTTGAGCAGCTCTTTCAGATCGAGCGTCTCGCTGAACTCGTCGATCAATTGCTTGAAACGCGCATCCGGTACTTCATAAATGCGGCCGACCATCGTCAGAGACTCGATCAGCGCCAAATCCCACCATAACTGCGTGCGCTGGCCGAATACGACACCGATGTCGCGGGCATTGGCCACGCGCTCTTTGTGCGGATCACGGCCGAAAATACTCACCCGGCCCGAAGTCGGCAAAAGAACGCCAGTCAGCATTTTGATCGTCGTCGATTTTCCCGCGCCGTTGACGCCAATATAGCCAACGATCTCGCCCGGAGGAATCGTGAACGATACATTTGTCACAGCCGGTTTGGATGTGAAGCGTGGCCGGAATAGCGCTTTAATCGCCCCGCCCACTCCCGGATCCTTCTCCGGGATTTTATAGACCTTGGTCAAATTATGAGCTTCAATCATAGCCAGTCCTGGACGAATTCAATCACGGGCAACTTGAAAACAGACGTGACGGTGTGAATAGACGCATCGAGCAACAAAAGCCACCAAGAGCGTTGCTTCAGATAATGAGTATAGCGTTTTAGGCTGGAGGTTGTTGTAAAGCGGGTTACCGGGAACCAGTAATCGGACGTGCTAATGTGGCTGTCTTTTCGGTGAATCTGTCCTCAATATCCGAGTAGCCATTCGATTCGCCCTCGAATCTGGTCGACGCCCGGGATCATGCCGTCCATTAGGCCGGTATTGAACGGCACCGGCACCGAAGGTGCCGCCAAACGCTGGACCGGGGCGTCGAGATCGAGAAAAGTTTCGTCGACGATGACGGCGGCAATTTCCGCGCCAAAACCGGCCAACTGAAAATCCTCATGAACGATGAGGCAGCGCGAGGTCTTGCGCACCGAGGCCAGTACCATGTCTTTATCCCACGGCACGATCGTCCTGAGGTCGATTATTTCGATATCTGCATCCAGATCGACCGCGGCGGCTTCGCATCGTTCGACCATCGCTCCCCAGGTGACGATGGTGAGATCATCGCCCGGCTGCAAGATCCGGCCCCGGCCAAGTGGCAAGACATAGTCATCGCCCGGGTATGGTCGGCGTGCAGACGGGGCGTCCAACATGGCCCGGTGTTCAAAAAACATGACCGGATCATTGCCTCGCAATGCTGCCCGCAATAACCCTACAGCATCCTCGGCATTCGATGGATAGGCTACCTGCCAACCCACAGCATGGGCAAAAGCCACTTCGTCGGTGACGCTATGCCAGGGATCGCCAATACGCCGGAAGCCGCCAGGCATGCGCACGACCAGAGGTGCGGCGAATTGACCGGCCGTCCGCCAGCGGATCGTGCCGAGGTTGTGAAGTTGTTCCGTCGCCGGGTCGGCATACTTGCGAAACTGTATTTCCGGCACCGGCATCAGCCCGGCTAGCGCCATGCCCACTGCCCGGCCGATGATGCCCTCTTCCGATAAACTGGTGTCAAATACTCGCGCCTCGCCGTATTTCACTTGGAGACCCAGCGTCGCGGCGTGAACGCCACCTTTTAGACCGACATCCTCACCAAAAACAAGGCAACGCGGGTTTACGTTGAGTTCGCCATCCAGCGTTCGCCGGATAGCTTCAACCATTGTCAGGCGGCGGGGATCGGGTGGTTGGGGTTTGTCGCTGGTTTCCGGCCAGGCTAGCCCTTCGGCCGCAATTCCACCTACTTGCTGGACTGGGGATCCGGCTGACCAGACAAGTCCGGTCACTTGTTCCGGATCAGGTTGCGGTTGGGCTATGGCCACATCACATGCTTGCTGAACTTCCTGGGCAACTGATTCTTCGAGAGATTGCCACTCATCATCTGACAAGACCGAGGGCACCAAGTAGTCGCGGAGAGCGGGAATCGGATCACGCTGCCATTCGGCGGCGCGATCTGATTCCAACTTGTAGGCTTGGTTATCAACGCTTGAATGTCCAGACAGCCGGGGAACGGTCAGTCGCAGTAAGCCCGGACCCTGGCTTGATCGAACATTGGCAACGGCCTGCTCTACGAGAGGACCTGTCTCAACCGGATTTGTGCCGCTGCCGTCCCAGATGGCCAGACCCTCAAACGAAGCCAGATTAGCGGCGATATTTCCGCCGGGCGTTTGCAGCCATCCTTTGACCGAAATGGCATAGCTGTTGTCTTCAATAACAAACAAGAGCGGCAATTTCAGAGTTGTCGCCAGCGTCAGTGCCGACCAGAAGCCATTGCTGGCCACAGCGCCTTCACCACCGAAAACAACGGCTATACTGTCGGCGATCTCGGATTCGCCCAGATGTTCCCGCCGGTAGCATATGGCCTGGGCCCAGCCGGCGGCCGGTGTGAATTGCGAGCCGACGTCTGCCGCCATCGGCAATACCAGTGCCCGGTTGCGCCGGGGCATGTTGAAGACTACACCCACATCCCGCCCGGCACTCATTCCGCCTGTTCGGGCCATATCGGAAGCGAAGGCTTCTTCCAGTGTCAGCCCGCTGCCGAGCATAAAGGGGCGGGAGCGATAATAGATCGAAGCCGCGTCAAAGGAGCGAGTCAGTAATTGGGCGATCAATAATTGTCCCAGCTCATGTCCTCTGGCTGAGAACTGGTAGGTGACCAGACCCTGGGGGGTGAGTTGGTTCTCCTCCAATTCATCCATCAGGCGCGAAGCGATCGCCAGTCTGGCGACTTCAAGCCAATCGAAGGATGGAGCAGGCGCTGAATTCACAATCTACCTCTCCATCGTGTTGGCTGCGGCTTCAGTTGTCTTGTTGGGCGCCCACTCCTGGAGGGCGACTTGACCGGCCTCATAGCCTCGGTTAATGATAGTCTCATAGGCTGCAAAATTGAGGAAATTGAAATCTCTAACATCTGGTTCAATCGAAATATCAACGAGCTGGTCGGCTATCTTTCGCCGGTACAGACTGTTAACTTCTACCGTCCGCAGTATCGTTCCGACCAAAGTGGGTACATGAATCGACTTGCCGAACGGGTTCAGACGACTGAATACTACCTGCCAGCCGGAAATACTCTCGCCAAAGGTATGAGGATAGGGTTGGTCTTGCCGGGGGCTGACATTGCTGCCGATGATTAACCCGAATCGATCGCGTCCGGCCATGATATCAACCGGGAAGTTATTCATCACCCCGCCATCGACCAAAAGTTCATTATTTTCATTTAAAATCGGTGAAAATACTCCCGGCAATGAAATACTGGCGCGAACAGCTCGCCAAAGCAGGCCGCTGTCATGGACAACGGGCGAGGCATTCGACAAATTGGTTGATACGCAGAAGAAAGGCCGCCACAAGTCCTCGATTTTGATCTCGCCGAATACTTCCTGCATTACACGCGTGATTTTGCGCGAAGCCATCACCGATGTGTAGGGCAGGGTTCGGTCTAACAGGTAATCAGGGTTGGCCATCCGTTTGGCCATCGTGATCCCATCCTCGGGTGTAAGACCCATAGCCCACCCGCCGCCGATGAATGCCCCCATGCTGGTACCCGCAATTACATCGACCGGCTGGTCAGCCTCCATGAGTGCCTGAATCGCGCCAATGTGGGCCAAACCGCGCGCCGCACCGCCGCTGAACACCGCCCCAACGGTGCGGCCGGTCAATCGCCGCGCCAGTCGCTGCCAATGCGCCGGGTCGTCTTCACGAACATGGTGGTGGGTCACGACCGATCGCGTCTCCCGCCATTCCATGGTTCCGGAAGGTATCGTCGTTCCCGTAGGATGGATCAGCACCAGCTCTTGACGAGTGCGGGGGTGGCAGGCTTTCTCCATACGACCCGGAGTCGAATCGGTACCCGGGCGACCAACAAGCAATATCACGTCAGCATGGGCCAGACAGCGCTGTGACCAATTCGACCATTCCACATCGGCCACAAAAAGGATGTGGCGAAATTGCCGTTCCTGATCCTGAATCCAATCGTTCGCGACAATACTCAATGGATCGTCAAGTTCGAGTTGAGACATCCCGGCCCGACCGATTGCCCCATCATAGCTTTGGCTGGTGTATTCGATCGTTGGACCATAGTGGGAAAGACTTTCTTTTAGCCTTCCGGCGAAATCCTCCAATGAAAATGGCTCCTGACCGGCCGGGAAAACAGCCATTGTCAATCCGTAAGGACGCTCATCAGCGGATATGCGAATGGTCTGCTTTTGCCGTTCCACAATCAATCGGGTGATCTCGAACATGATCTGAGGATGGTCGCGGTTGAGCGATTCAAAAACCGGACGGGTCATCTCGACCAGATCGGTTTGCCGGAGTGCGTAAACCGTTGCTGAACGAACATCATCGACTAGTAAAGCAAATTCCCCGACTATTTCACCGGGGCCAATTTCATTGATTTTTCGTTCGTTATCGCTCCCTTCGTCTCCTTCCAGAATCACCTGCAAACGACCCGTCACGACAATAAACATTGAATTTCCAATTTCTCCCTGGCGGAAAAGTGTTTCACCGATTTGCAGACGCCGCCAAATGAGCTGCTCCTGGATAGCATGCAGGGTCATGGCGTCTATATCACCCAATAACTGATTCAGGATACCGGCCAGATGCAGGCGTTGAACTCGTGGAGTGATGGCAAGGGAAAAACCGGACGCGATAGGCGGGTGACGTTCAATCAGTTTGTCGAACCCGGTCTTCGATACCTTCAAGAGGCGGCTATCGACCACCGCTACGACATCAGCTGAACGCGGCCTGCCGGTTAATAGGGCCATCTCGCCTACACTTGATCTAGCGTCCAGGCGGTCCAGGAGTATCTCATGGCCATCCGCTGCTTTGGTATGAACCTCCAGCAAGCCACTCTCAACAATATACATACTATCGCCCGGATCGCCTTCACGGAACAAGACCTGGCCGGCAATCAAGTTCACCATCGAAAGATCTTCGGCGATTTCAGCCCGAACGGCACGGTCCAACCGGCTGAAAAAAGGGCTGGTCGCCAGCAAATCCAAGGCGGCCGTTGAGTCGAATTCGTAGGGCTGTTCAATCATGGCGATCCTCCGGCAGATAATTCAAGCAACTCACCGGTCATCTACTGCTAATCATACCGTCAATCGAGGCTAAACCACAAAAAGGTTTTCAAATTATTCTTCTAAGACCCATATTTACATGACGAATGTCATACCAAAAGGGGGTTGAATGTCAGCCCTCTTTTGCATATGGATACGTTATAATGGGGTGAGCCAGGTTTGTGTCAGATGGTTTGTTCTTGAAATTCCAAGACACCCACCCTTTGTGAACCTTTCCATATCACAAGCATCACTTGGAGATGATCAATTATGAACGAGAATCTCAATCCGTTTGTCATAGCCCAAACGCAATTCGACGAGGCTGCGGAAATATTGCAACTTGACGAGTACATGTGTGAATTCCTGCGCTGGCCCCAAAGGGAGTTCATGTTCACAATTCCTGTCAAAATGGACGATGGAACCGCGCGAACTTTCCATGGCTATCGGGTGCAATACAATGACGCCCGGGGACCAGCAAAAGGCGGGCTGCGTTTCCACTGGGAAGAAACGATTGATACCGTCCGCGCCTTGGCGGCATGGATGACCTGGAAAACGGCTGTCGTCGACATTCCGCTTGGCGGCGGCAAAGGTGGCGTTACCTGTGACCCGCGGGAATTATCACCCAGTGAACAGCAATGCCTCTCTCGCGCATATATGCGCGCGGTCGGCCGTTACGTGGGCCTGACTCATGACGTCCCCGCGCCCGATGTCTATACCAATCCTCAAATTATGGCCTGGATGATGGATGAATATGAGATGCTCTGTGGTCATCATGAACCAGGTGTGATTACCGGTAAGCCACTTGAGATCGGCGGTTCAGCCGGCCGGGAGGACGCAACCGCTCGTGGAGGAATTTATACTTTGCGCGAGGCGGGCAAAGCCCTGGATATTAACTTGTTCGGCAAGACGGCGGCGATCCAGGGTTATGGAAACGCCGGCACGTTCGCCCACCTACTGGCAGAAGAGTTATTGGGCATGAAAATCGTGGCTGTCAGTGACTCAAGAGGCGGAATTCTGAATTGGGACGGATTGCTGGCCGAGGAAACGATTCGGTACAAGAAGCAAAACAAGACGCTGCAGGATTTTCCGGAGGCTGATGCCATCACCAATGAGGAATTGCTTGAGCTGGATGTAGCTGTCATTTTTCCATCCGCTCTGGAAAATGTCATAACCACCAGAAATGCGCCTAAGATCAAGGCCAAAATCGTGGCTGAATTGGCCAACGGTCCGACAACGCCCGATGCGGACTGTATTTTATACGATAAAGGTGTCTATATAATCCCCGATTTTCTGTGCAACGCGGGCGGCGTCACTGTATCTTATTTTGAGATGGTTCAGAACGCCTATCAATATTACTGGGAAGAGGACATGGTCCACGATCGGCTTGATACAAAAATGACTCATGCTTTTCACCAGGTCCATGAAGTGGCTCAGACCAAACACGTCCATAATCGAGCCGCTGCCTATCTGGTAGCTATTGAACGCGTCGCCCAAGCCGTTCGCTTGCGTGGCTGGGTATGATCAACTCCCATCCAATGGGAAGACCTTAAAGTAGCGTAAGAATTAACCACCTGTTAGTTGAGTATAAGGCGACCCAAACAGGTCGCCTTCCCTTTTTCTTAAGTATTTATACTCAATTTTCCCAAAAGTGTCACCTCGGCGACATGACAAATGTCATGTCGCATGATATAGTTATGCATTCTTCAATCACGTGCCAAAACGCGTCGAAGAAGAATGTCATAATACGAGAGTGCTCGCCGCTTAGGTAAATCGATAACTTGTCAAAGCTTCGGTTACTTTAGTTGAAGTGGTTTGCAAGCCAATACAGTATAGGTAACTAACGTACTGTGTCTATCGGAGTCACAGCCACAATATCTGGGTAGTATCCTTTAATCGTATTCTGGAGAAAACCGTGTCCCAAAATTCCTCGCTAACCCCTGAGCCCCAAAAGTCTCCTTATTTTTTATTTACTGCCTTATTAACCTTCGTATTGATAATGGTTGCGGTTTTCATTTTTAAACCGGCCAACGCTGCGACATTGTCGATTGTTCCCCACGCACAGTATCCATCCTTCGGCACTGGTGGAACCGATATTGCTCTGGCAGATATGAACGGCAACGGCTATTTGGATGCCATCGTCGCCAATCCTACCGGCCCCAGCGGGGTGTGGTTTTACGAGCCATGCAGTGGTTACACTTATGGCGGGACGGATTGGGAATTCCCGCCTGCCCAAAGTGTGGAAGTGGCCAATGTTGATAGTTCTCCGGGAAACTCCAATGACCGGCCTGACATCGTCGCCGTCGTTCTTGAAGGACCCGATGCCTTTCGGGCTAAGGTTTATCACAATCAGGGCGACAAGCTTGAACCAGGTGCCGCTTTTGGACGTGTCAGCAACGCCGCTTCTTCGGGTCGGGTTGGCCTCGCATTGGGTGATGTTAACGGCGACGGTCATACTGACGCATTATTACCAAATCAATGGGCAGCGGCTTCAAACCCCGACGCTTTTGATGTGTTTATAAACGATAGTACCGGCGTGTTTTCGCCAAATCCCACGATCCTCGATCCGGATGACGCTCGTTCGGTTGAACTGGCTGACATCGATGGTGACAGCGACCTGGATGCCGTGGTTGTTTCCAACAGCGCCGGCGTCAAGCTTTACCTGAATGACGGTCAGGGGAATTTCACCCGGCTGACAAGCTTTGGCGGCGGCGGGGGCGTTCCTAACGCCGTAGGATTGGGGGCGCTTAATGGAAGTGACAACCAGCTGGATGCTGTAGTCGCCTTCCAGGGCACCGGCAACAACGCGCGCGAGCAAGTCTATTTGAACAGCGGTATTAGTCCTTACTTTAACAGCAAGTCTTCATCCACCTTTGGTAGCCACACAACGCTCGATATCGAATTGGCTAACCTGGATGGTGTTAACGGTCTGGATGTTGTCGTAGCCCACGCCAATAATCAAAGCCAGGTTTACCTGAATAATGGCCAGGGCGTTTTTAACTCCCCGGCGATTTCATTTGGCCCCGCCAGTGGCTCCAAGGCTGTAGCTCTCGGCGACATCGATGGCGATGGCGACATGGACATCGTTTTGACGACCCATGGTGTTAGCGGTGCCAAAAATTATATCTTTTTTAACGGCAGCAGTCCGGGCATTGCCGTCGACGATATCGTCGAAACGGACGAAGATACACCGGTTGATATTCCGGTTCTGGATAATGATTGCGCCCCTTCTGGCGATGTTTTGACGCCGGTTATCAAAACCCAACCCTCACACGGCACCGTGTCGGTAAATCAGGACGGCACAATTCAGTATAGTCCAGCCCAGGATTACTATGGTCCTGACAGCTTCACCTATAACCTGATCGGCAGTAATGACCCGGACGCGACCGTATCGATCACCGTCCATCCGGTGAACGATGCCCCGGTGGCCAACAATGACAGTTATTCGGTCAACTGGAATCAGGTTCTCTCAGTGGATGTCGCTACCGGCGGGCCGGGGGTTCTGGCCAATGATACGGATGTGGAAAACGACCCGCTGACGGCCATTCTGGTTACCAATGTCAGCAACGGAAACCTGATTCTTAATGCGAACGGCAGCTTTACCTACACCCCTAATCCCGGCTTTTTTGGTATCGACAGCTTCACTTACAAGGCCAACGACGGGAAATTGGATTCGAATATTGTCACAGTCACGATAACCGTCATTAAAATCAATACGGCCCCGATAGCAAACAACGATGCCACTTCAATGGTTCCCGGAAACGGCAACAAGGTGTCGATCCTCCGAACGGGCAACAGCGTGCTGGCGAATGATTTTGATGCCGATGGCGACTCGATGACAGCTCAATTGGCTAACGGCCCAAGCCACGGCTCCCTCGTGCTGAATCCAAATGGGACATTTGAATATACCCATGACGGCTCGGATGTGGAATCGGATTACTTCACTTATCGAGCATCTGACGGCGAATTAGTATCCGATACCGCCACGGTAACGATTTACTTCAATAATGTATCCCGTGATGGGGCCACACCGATTCAGGATGGGGTACCCGTCGATGACCTGGCTGTCTCTTCCGACGACCCGAACTGGTATGTTATCAATGTCCCCAATCCGGGATCTAAATTGACGGTCGTTCTGACCAGCGCCGCGGATTACGATGTATTTCTCTTTGCTCCGGCCATTAGTGAAGAAACCGGGCAAATACGCGACCTGGCCCAGTTCGGCAACATTGGAATCGTTGACCTGGCCCAGTTCGGCAACATCGCCCAGTTTGGCAACATCGCCCAATTCGACAACATCGCCCAGTTTGGCAATATCGGCGACCTCATCGACTTAGCTCAAATGGACAACATCGCCCAATTCGGCAATATCGCCCAGTTCGGCAATATCGCCCAGTTCGGCAATATCGCAAATAATGATTCGTTGGGCACACTCGTCGGCATCTCGGCTACTGCCGGACCCGCAAATGACCCGGGTAATTTCAACGAAAAGATAATCCATCTGGTCCACGAACTGGCCGGCCCGTACTACATCGGCGTCGTGACGAGCGATCCTGGTGCTCCGGGCGTAAGCTTTACACTAACTGCCACCATTGAGGCGGAGGAAGCACTCCCCCCCATCATCGGGAATATGCCGGAGACGGATTTCGTCCAGCCGCCCACAGACAACAATATCGAATCGCTCATTCTGTATAATGAGGCCCGGCTTCTTGAAAGGTATTCACCGGCTGACGTTGCGACCCTGATGAGCAAGCTCGACATCCTGGCCGCGGACGGAAATGTCAATGGACAGTTGATTAACCTAGACACAGTTGAAGATGTTGATGGAATTCCAGCGATTCGGGCAGCTTATGACTTGTGGGATGATGAAACTAACTTCACCAACCCGCAAGCGGCTAATTATGTAGCCCGGACAATTAAATCGTACCTGTACGACGTTATCCCCGCCTATCCTAATCTGAAGTACATGGTGCTGGTAGGCAGCGATGAGGTTATTCCCCATCGTCGCCTGCGAGATGATGCCGTTGTGGCCAACCAGCGTATGTATACCAAAGTGGATGATCCGGCGATCAAGGCCGCTTTTGATAATCGCTACTACCTGTCCGATGACTACTTCGCGGCGGCCATTCCCTTCCCGGCATTGGGGCGCGAGGTTTATCTGCCCCAGTACGACATCGGTCGACTAGTCGAATCACCGTTTGAAATGATCGCGGTCATCGATAATTTCCTGGCAACTCCCACAAAAACACCTAACAACGCGTTGGTAACCGGTTATGACTTCCTGATCGATCAGGCGGAAGCTATAGTGGGCGAACTGGAAGCCAGATCCATCGCGACGAATCAATCGTTGATCAATGATACATGGAATGGCAATGATTTCCGTTCTCAGGCCTTCGGCAACACCAGCTATGACTTAGTATCACTCAATTCGCACTTCGACCACTATCTCTTTTATCCCAACGGTGCGGCTAGTGATCCTAACCTGGTTTATGCGGATGAGGTCAGTGGCACCGGCAATTTATTCGAAGGTTCGATCGTTTTTTCGGTTGGCTGCCAGTCGGGTCTGAATGTGAGTGATACTTATTACAACACGGCTCCGATTATTGGCGCGGATTGGGCGCAGGAATTTGCCGCGCATGGCGCCCAGTTTATCGGCAACACCGGCTTTGGATATGGCGACGGAGACCTGCTGGCGTACTCCGAGTTATTGATGCTGAATTTCGTGCAACAGCTTGGCGGACCCGGCGGTAATGGCGGGCCAACAGCAATCGGCGAAGCCCTGAAGCTGGCCAAGCAGTCGTACTTCGCCACCACAGCCGCGGTATCCTTGACCAACTACGACGTCAAGATCATCGAAGAGATGACCCTCTATGGCCTGCCCATGCAAAAAATTGATATGGGCCCCAGCGTGAATGCCACTCTGAATACGAGCGCCAGCAAAAGCCTGATGGAATCGGACAACAGCGTCGAAACAAGAGCCGGTGATGCCGACCTGGCAACCACCATTCCCTTCAACCTCTCCTTCGATTATGTCGGGAATCTGTCCAGTCGGGGAACCTACTACACAATTCAGAATGAAACAGGTCTTTATCTGGAAGGCAATCGCCCTGTCTTGCCTCTGACCACGCGCAATCTTGACTCATCCACCCAGGCCGTCCGTGGGGTTCTCATGCTCGGCGGTACATTCACCGAAACCTTGGGTTATGATCCGGTGATTCAAGCGTTGATTTTCGAAGACAGCGATGAAATAATCGGCGAAGGACGGTATGATTTCCCCCATTGGTACCCGGTTACACTGGCCAGCCTGAACCGGTTCATCCGGTTGGGACCCGGCGATGATGAAATCGCGCAACAGTTGGTGGTCACGCCCGGTCAATTTTATGCGACCTCACAACCCAATGATCCGAAGACCGTAGGTAAATTGCGTCTGTATGACCAGCTAAATCTAGAAGTTTACAGCGCATCGTTGGCCCAACTCGACTTCGTAGCGCCTTCTATCTGGGAAGTGAATGCGTTGCCAGGCGCCAACAAATCGGTCACCTTCCAGGCATTGGTCAGCGACGAGCCAGACCTGAGTGGTACAGCGGCAAGCGGTGTCGACCGGGTAGTTGTGCTCTATCACAGCCTCACCAACAACACCTGGATCCCCCTTGACCTGACTAAAAGTGGCGGCACCGGCTATTACGAGGCTACGGTCACTAATCTCGATCCGGGTTCCTATGAATTCTTCGTCCAGGCCAAAGATAATACAGGCAATGTGGCTCTGATCATGAACCACAACAATTACTTTGACTTCTACATCAGCGGTAGTTCGGGTTCCTTCTCTCCCGAGGGCGGATCCGACATCACTTTGGGCTTAATCAACGACGATCTCTATCCCGACATTATCGTAGCCAATCCGAACGGCGATAGCAGCGTCTACTTCTTCGACGGCATCGGCTTCGTCGCTGCAGAAGGCTACACGTTTGGCCCAGCGACAACGGTTGAGGTGGCCGATGTGAATGTAGATGGCTTGCTTGATATCGTCGCCATATCTCCCGGAAATCCGACAACTGCTTCCGTTTATCTCAATACGGGGGATGGGTTGGAGTTATTCAGCACATTCGGCAGTTTTTCCACCAGCACCGCTGCAGGTCGCGTAGCCCTGATTCTGGGCGATATCGATAAGGACGGTGACCCGGATGCAGTCATGGCCAATCGCAAAAAAGGGACCGATGACGCCTATGACGTCTTTATTAACGACAGAAAGGGAAATTTCGCACCTCTGACAACCGGCGGCGGCCGCTTCGATCCCGGAGAGAGTCGTAGTATCGCCCTGGGCGATGTAAATAAGGACAGCTTCCTGGATGCGGTAGTTACCCTCTCTTCAGGTTCCAATCGCTTGTATCTCAACAATGGAGTGAATCCTAATGGCTCCTCGAAGGGCTTTACCTCCTTCTCGAGCTTTGGCGGCGGCAGCGGCTCAGGTAACGATATAGCCTTGGCTAATTTGAATGGAGACGGTTGGTTGGACGCGATTGTCGCCCGCAGTGGTTCGAATTCATCGGCCCGGCTCGAGGAGGTCTATTTCAACAACCAGAACGCAGCGAGCTTCTTCCCATCCAAGGCATCCTATACATTTGGCGGGTTTAACTCCACTTCTCTAGCTGTGGCCGATATGAACGGCGATGGCCACCTGGATATCCTTGTGGCTCATAGTGATGGTCCAAATGGGGTTTACCTTAACAACGGCAGCGGTGTTCTGAGC
>JAWOHK010000294.1:0-10234 GCA_046485205.1 Chloroflexota bacterium
CAGAGGTCGAGTTCGTCTCGGCCTTGCCCATGACCCTGGGCGAAGCGCGTTACTGGCAGGACCAGGGCTGCGGCGACCTGAACTGCGCCTATGTCACCCTCTATGATCCGGCCGCGTCCGGGACCGTGGAAGCGGTCGTCAACCTCGATCGGGACGAGGTGCTGGCTCATTGGACCAACGCCAACGCGCGACCGGCCGGATCGAATGCCATTTTGCCGAAAGCGATGGCCATCGCCGCCGCCGATTCACAGGTCCGGTCGATACTGGGAGCCGATATCGGCGCGATGGACCCGGCCATGATTCCTATGTCGGGCTGGCTGGCCGATGACGATTGCCGCGATGAGTGGTGCGTCGATCTGACCTTTCATGATCCGTCCGGCACCGGCCGCGTCTTCCACGTCTTTGTCAACCTGGAACAAGAGCAGGTGGCCCGAACGTTTTACTCCCGCGCCCGCGCCGACCGCAGCCCGGCCGCGCCGCTAGCCCAGCGAGACGCTTTCTCCAACGGCTGCCACGAACAATATGGCTGGAACATTTGCTGGGAGATGACGGCCAATGACGGCGTAAACTTTCAGGACGCGACTTATAACGGCCAATCCATTTTTTCCAGCGTCAAGATCGGCCAAATCGAAGCCTGGTATCCCAGTTGGCCGGGCGGTTACCGGGACGAGATTGGCTTTGCGGCCACCGTGCCGCCTTTCGGCGGCACCGAAGTGACCGATCTGGGCGACGGGTTTGAGGTCAGACAGATGTTCACCGAATTCACCCGCTGGCCCAATTGCATCTGTTGCTACCGCTATGAAGAAGTCATTCGCCTTTACGGCGACGGCCGCTTCGAACTGGAATTCGTCTCCCACGGGCCGGGGTGCGATGACCTGTCGGTCTACCGGCCCTTCTGGCGCGTCGATCTGGATCTGGACGGCGGCCCCAGGGATGAGGTCTGGTACTTCGAGGATACCCAGTGGGTCGAAGCGGAGGAGGAGTTCGAAATTTTTCCCATCGTCGAGGACCTATCCCCTGATGGCCACAAGCTGGCGACATTTGACGGCGATCTCCATTATCGCTGGTCCATGGCCCGCACCGATCCGCTGGGATTGGACGAGGGCTACCTGTTTCTCCTGCAAGAGAACGAGATGGAGGGCGAAGGCCCGATCACGACCGGGCCGGGCGACACCTTCATCCCGCCCCGCCAATGGATCGACGGCGATCCGCTCTCCGGCGAGGACATCGTCGTCTGGCATGTGCCGCTTCTCTACACGAAGCAAAGCAGCCCCTGGTGGTGCATGCCCGATCCGGACCCGGATTTCTCGCCCTGCAACGCGATTTTGAGAGCCGATCCGGCCGGGGAGTTGCGCCAGCCGACGGCTGAGGAATTGGCTGCCAGCCAGCCGGATGAACCAACCCCCAGCCCCGCGGTCGACCCGGCGGCCTCACCGGCGCCATCACCGACCCCGCGGCCGATCGAGGGCCAAGAGCCGCAAGCCATTCTCCTGAACGCCGGCTGCGTCAGTTGCCACCAGATCGGGTCCATCGGCGAAGCCCACAAGGTCGGCCCCGACCTGACCTGGATCGGCTACAACGCCACCGGCCGGGTCCCCGGCATGGACCCCGAGACCTACATTCGGCAATCGATCGTGGAACCCAATGCCTACCTGGCGCCGGAATGCCCCAACGGGCCGTGCATGGCCAACATCATGCCCCGCGATTATGGCACGCGACTGACCGATGGCCAGTTGCAGGTGTTGGTGGATTATCTCTTGCTGCAAGAGGGGCCGGAACCGACCCCGGTCACCATCGGCGACGTCCTGAGCTCGCCGACGGTATTGCCCAAGACGGGCATGCTGGGGAAAGCCTCGCCGCCGCAGCCTGTGTCGGTGATGCCGGGCACGCTACTGCAGCTAGCCATCGTCGTGGTGGTCCTGGCCGGCAGCGGCGTTTTGCTCTATTTCAGTCTGAGAAAACGGTCGGGGGACTAACGGTATTTCTCGCGCAAGGCCCGTTCCACCTGCCTGTCGGCGTCATGCTTGGCCAGATCGGCTCGCTTGTCGAATTTGCGCTTGCCGCGGGCCAGCGCGACTTCGATCTTGGCCCGGCCGCCCTTGAGGTAGAGCCGCGTCGGAACCACAGTCAGCCCTTTTAGAGTCAGGCCGGTCAGGATGCGCTCGATTTCGCGCCGGTGGAGGAGCAATTTGCGCGGCCGGGTCGGCTCGTGGTTCTGCCGGTTGCCGTGCTCGTAGGGCGAGATATTGGCATCCAGCAGCCACAATTCATCGGCCCGGGGCTGGACAAAGCTCTGCTGCAAGCTGACCTTGTGATCGCGGATCGACTTGATCTCCGTGCCCGTCAGCACCAAGCCCGCCTCAAACCGCTCCAGCAATTCGTAGTCGAAGGTGGCGCGCTTGTTATTATAAATGACCTTGATCCCACCGCTCTCTGGTTTCATAGTTGTTTGGCCGGACGGACCTACTGCCCGGTGAGGAGATAATCAACCGCGCGCCGCAGCTGGGCATCATCCACGCCGCCCAACGTGTCGGGGGACTCGACCTCGATATCGGGAGTGATGCCCTGGCCGTCGATGGTATGGTCATTGGGCGTGTACCAGCGGGCGATGGTCACCCGCAACTCCGACCCGTCGGACAGGGGGTAGATCTGCTGCACCGACCCTTTGCCGAAGGTCGTCTCGCCCACCAGAACGGCCCGGCCGCGATCCTGGATGGCCCCGGCCACGATCTCCGACGCGCTGGCGCTGCCGGCGTTGACCAGGACAACCAGCGGGATGCCCTCAGCTACATCGCCGTCGAACGAGGAAAATATTTCATCCAGGCCGCGAATGTTACGCTCGAACAACACGACGCCCTGGGGCAGGAAGGCATCGGCCACGGCGACGGACTGGTCCAGAAATCCGCCGGGGTTGTCGCGCAAGTCCAAAATCAACCCCGCCGGCTCCTGGGCCAGCAACTCATCCAGGGCTTCCAGCAGCCGCTGCTCGGCATTGCGGTTGAACTCCGTCAGGCGAAGGTAGGCCAACGGCGGGCCGCCGGTGATTTCGTCGGGCAACATCTCGGCTTCCACGACCGGCACCTCAAATCGGGTGCGCACAACGGTAAATTCCAGCGGCTCTTCTTCCCCTTCGCGGCCGATCGACAGGGTAACCGGCGTGCCGCGCGGGCCGCGAACCAGGAGGATGACCTCGTCGAAACTGATGCCGAGCACCGAATTACCGTCCACGGCCAGCAGAATATCCCCCGGCTTGAGACCGGCCAGGGCGGCCGGCTGGCCGTCGATGGGCCGGACGATCTCGAACATACCCTCCTCGTTCTCACGGACAAACGCGCCGATCCCTTCCACCGCGCCTTGCATGTCTTCGCGCATGCGCCGGGCGACTTCGGGCGAAACATAGCGCGTGTAGGTGTCGTCCAGCGTTTCCAGCGAGCCGGCGATGGCCGACTCGATCACTTTGCGCGATTCGGGAACCTCGCCATCGAATTGCTCGGTGATCAACGACCAGACTTCGTACAACGTCGACAGGTCCGCGTCGTCCAGCGGCGAGCCACCGGCCGGATCGGGGGGAACGATGGTCGTAGCCGGGGTCGGGGTGGGTGGCGGGGTCAATGTGGGGTCTTCGACGACCACGGTAGGTGTGGCGGTGGCGGTGGCGGTCGGATCCGGTTCCGGTTCGGCTGGCGGCGTGTCCGCCTGGACCAATTCGGCCGCCGGCTGCTCATCGACGACAGCCAACTCGGCCACCGGGACGAATTCGGCCGTCACCTCGATCGTGACCGCCGGCGCTGTCGCCCGACCGGCCAGGAAGCTGCCCAACCCGACACTAATTCCAAACACAAGGAAAAGGGCGACGATTAATATTGTCCGCGCGCGCGACGGATTGGGGGGAGAGTTCTCTGGTTTTGTCATGAATAATTATCAGGGGGGATTATGGCGACGATTAAAGTCAGGGTGATCAAGGATTTTCTTGCAAAAACTGGATCGCCCGGTCAAGGACCGGATCGAGGCCGTCGTCAATGGCCTGCTGGGTCACTTCGACCAGGATATCCGGCTCCAGGCCGCGCTGGTCGATCTGGTTCCGGTTAGGCGTGAACCAGCGGGCCGAGGTGACGTGGACCGAGGAGCCGTCGGTCAGATCAAACACCAGTTGGACTGATCCCTTGCCGAAGGTGCGGCTGTTGCCGATGAGCGTGGCCCGCTCGCGATCCTGCAACGCCCCGGCCACGATCTCCGACGCGCTGGCCGTACCGCCATCGATCAGCACCACCAGGGGTTCGTCGTCGACCAGGGTCGGCGCGGTGGCGCTGAAGACCCGCTCGCCTTCCTCCTGGGTGCGCAGGTAGAGCACCGGGCCGCTATCCAGGAAGTGGTCAACGACATCGACGGCGGCATCACGCAACCCGCCGCCATTTTGCCGCAAATCGAGGATGAATCGAACGGCTCCCCTGGCCTGCAGGTCCTGGATTGCCGCCCCGACCTCTTTGCCGCTTTCGCCGCTGAATCGGGATAGCTGGATGAGACCGATGGTCGGGTCTTCTTCCAGGATGCGATAGGCCACCGAGGGTAGCAGGATGTTGTCCCGCACGATGCTGATATCGACCGGGTCGGCCGCTCCGGCATGGCGGACGGTGACGACGACCGTGGTGCCTTTCTCGCCCTTGACCCAATCGACGATTTCCGGCACGGTTATTTCGGCTGTAACCGGCCGGCCGTCGACGGCCAGCAGGATATCTCCGGTCAGGATGCCGGCTGCTTCGGCCGGGTTGCCCGGAATCGGATCGAGGATGACCTCACCGGTCTCTTCGGAGCGTGAAATAAAGGCGCCGATTCCCCCGAAGCTCCCTTGCAGGCGTTCCCGTTCGGTGGCACGATCGGCCGGTTCGATAAAAACGGTGTACGGGTCATTCAGGGCGCTGATCGAGCCGCGGATCGCGCCGTAGGTGATATCGCGGGAAGCGGGAATGGCCCCCAGGAAGTTGTCGCCAATCAAATCCCAAGCTTCATAATACAGGGACATTTCCTGTTCGGCGCGGGCAACCGTGCCGTTACCGCGCGTCGTGGTTAGTTCCCGGGTGAGATACCCGGCCACAAACGCGCTTACGGCTAAGATGACCAGCATGAAAACGGTCAGGCTGTTGCGAAATCGGTCAGACATACAAAGTTAGGGCCCTTCCCAGGGACGGCCATCTCAGGGATGGCCCCTTCTCCGGGTTGATGAGAGCGATTCTAACACAGGTGTTCGGTCTAGCAATCCGCGTTATAATCCTGGAAGCAGGACTGTAAGCAAGGCTTAATGAGAGCCGCGCCCGCCAAGCCTGCTTTTGGCAGAAAGAACGGACCTAAAAGTAACCGCAGTCGCGCAAAACGCCGCTTGCCCCGGATTGCGGTCAGGAATATAGCACCGGGTTGGAGCTTGGCCAACACTGGAAGATGATTGAATTCGCCATGAGATATCTCGGCCGTCTCCGCACCGTCGGGCTGTTAATCCTTCTGGCCGTCTCAAGCGTCCTGGCGACGTTTGAAGTCAGAGCACAGGAAACACCCGATTGGCAGTCACAAGCCGAATCGTTATTGCAACAAATGACCGTCCCGGAACGGATCGGCCAGTTATTCATGGTCACCTTCCAGGGCGATCGCGCCGCGGCCGATAGCCAGATCGCCGACCTGATCCTGAACTACCACGTCGGCGGGGTCACGTTGCGCTCCCAGAACGACAATTTCACCGGCTACGGCGTGGCCGAAGAAACGCCGCGACAGGTCAGGGAGTTGACCGGCAACTTGCAAAGCCTGGCCCTGCGTGGCTTCAGCGATGAAGCGGCCGTCGACACGGAAGATGACGCCGTGCCCCCGTCGCCCGTGCCCGCGCCGCCCGCGTTGCAGATTCCCCTGCTGATCGCTACAGAACACGACGGGGACAGCCTGCCGGTGACCAACAGCCTGACCGGCTATTCCGCCTTGCCCAATAACATGGCCATCGGCGCTACCTGGAACCCCGACAACGCCAGCCGCATCGGCCAAATCGCCGGTCGAGAGCTGGCGGCAACCGGCATCAACCTGCTGCTCGGCCCTTCGCTGGACGTGCTGGAACGACCTTCGCCGCGGGCTATCGGCGATCTGGGGACCAACTCATTCGGCGGCGATCCGTATTGGACCGGGCAGATGGGCCGGGCCTATGTGGCGGGCATCCACGACGGCGGTGGAGGCCGGTTGGCCGTGTCGCCGAAATCATTTCCCGGCAAAGGCAGCAGCGACCGGCCGGTCACCGAAGAAGTGCCGACCGTACGCCGCTCGCTGGAGCAACTGAAGCAGATCGAATTAGCGCCATTTTTCGCCGTCACCCGCGATTCTCTGGGCAGCCCGGCCACGGCCGACGCCCTCTTCGCCACCCACGTCCGCTTTCAGGGATTCCAAGGCAACATCCGGGCCACCACCGCCCCGGTCAGTCTCGATCCCCAGGCCTTGAACTCGTTGATGGCTCTGCCGGAATTCGCCGCCTGGCGACAAAGCGGCGGCATCGTCATCTCGGATTCCCTGGGCTCGCGGAGCGTGGAGCGATTCTACGACGACACCCGGCGCGAATTCCCTCATCGCCAGGTCGCCAAAGATGCATTGCTGGCCGGCAACGATCTGCTTTATCTGTCCGATTTCGCCTTGGGAGAAAATGACTTCCCCACCGAAATCGCCAATACCAAGGATACGATTCAATGGTTCCAGGACCGTTATGAAACCGACCCGGCTTTCCGGCAGCGGGTAGATGAGGCCGTTGTGCGCATCCTGAAGCTCAAGCTCAGGCTCTATGAGGGCGATTTTGCGTATGACCAGGTGACCGGCGCGGCCGGCGACATCGACGCCCCACTGTTTGAACGAGCGGGCAACAACGCCTTCTTCGACATCGCCGAATCGGCCGTCACGCTGCTCTCACCGGGACTGGAGGAATTGACCAATCGCCTTATCAGCCCGCCGGGCTTGTCGCAGCAAATCGTCATATTCACCGACGTGCGCCAGGTGCAACCTTGCCGTGACTGCTCGCCGGTGGACCTTCTGGGCCAAACCGCGCTGGAAGACCGCATCCTGGCCCTCTACGGCCCGCAAGGCAGCGGGCAGGTATCACCGGATAATCTGGCCAGCTTTTCATTCACCGACTTGAACGAATATCTCGACGCCGGCGGCGCGCCGATATTCCCGCCCACCCCTGAGTCGCCGGAGGAATCCGAGACGGCTGAAGCGGCCGCCATCAGCCTGACACCGGAAGAAACCACCACGCTGACGACCGCGCCTTCCGTGACGACGACCCCCGCGGCTACGGCCACGCTGCCGGCCGATTTTCGGGTTCAGGAAAGCCTGCGCGACGCCGACCTGCTGGTTTTCGCCTTGCTCAACGCCGGGCCAAACGCCCAGTCGGTCGACGCCAGCGCGTTGAGCCGGTTCCTGGCCGAACGGCCGGACCTGGCCAGCAAGAGCCAGGTCGTGGTGATGGCCTTCGACGCCCCTTACTTTCTGGACAGCACCGAAATCAGCAAATTGACCGCCTATTACGGCATCTATAGCCGGGCCGGCGCGTTCGTCGATGCCGCTGTGCGGGCCTTGTTCCTGGAGTCGCCCCTCAACGGCGCGTCGCCGGTGAGTATCGAGGGGATTCAGTATGACTTGTTCACCCAGACCCAGCCCGACCCGCGCCAGTTGATCGAACTTTACTTCGTCGTCGGTGGCGATGTCGAATCTCCTTCACGCCAGGAAACGGTTTCGGCGGCCATCGGGGATACCATCTATCTTCGCACCGGCGTGATCGTCGATCACAACGGTAATCCCGTCCCCGACGGAACGGTGGTGCGCTATATCCTGCGCGATCGCGTCCAGGGCACGGTGACCATTCTGGGCGACCGGCCGACCCTTGGTGGCGTAGCCCAGCTCGACTACGTCCTCGAAGCGCGGATGGGGCCGGGCCAGTTCCGGATCACCGTCGAGTCGGGCGAGGCTGTCATTTCCCAGGAAGTCGATATCGTGATCGAAGAGGGCGCTCAACTGGCGATCATTATTCCGACGCCCGCCCCCACCGAAACGCCGACGCCTATGCCGACGCCGACCGCCACGCCGGAACCGACCTCGACGGCGGAGCCGCTCCTGCCGACGGCCACGCCCCCGCTGCCTGAGACCGACCGCGAGCCGGGCCTGATGATCGGCCTGAGGGATTTGCAGTCCTTAGTGGGTATCGTCACCGGCCTGCTCGGCGTCGGGTTCCTGTCCCTCTTCTTTAATCGCCGTATTCAAGGGTTATCGTTCAGCCAGCGGCTGAGCCGCTTCTTGTGGGGGGTGACCGCCGGCCTGCTGGTCTATAACTATTACGCGCTGGGCATGCCCGGCGCTGAACTGCTGGCCGGATTGGGCAGCCTAGCCGGTCTGCTGCTGATCATCGGCGGCGGGGTCGCCGGGCTGCTGCTCTACAGGCCGGTAGGGGGCCACCCGATTCACTAGCCGCCCGGTTACGGCGCGGCCGCCGGCCGCGATCAATTATCTCGATTCAAGGTTGCGTCGGCCCAGGAGATCGGGTCTTCGGCCGGTTCCAGATGGGTGAAGACGCTAACCGGGCTGAGGGCCTGCCGAATATCCGCCTCAATTTGTTCCAGCAATTCATGCCCGGCCTGGACGCTCCACGAGCCGGGCACCTGGACATGAAACGACACAAACCGTTGTGACCCGGCTTCGCGGGTGCGCAGGGCATGGAAGGTAACGCCCTGGGCGCGGTAGTCGTCCAGGATTTCATCGATCCGCTCGATTTCTTCTTCAGGTAAGGCGGTATCCATCAAGCCATTGACCGATTCCCGCATCAGTCGCACAGCGATGACCACGATATGGGCGGCCACCAGCAGGGCGATCACCGGGTCCAGCCAGGTCCAGCCGGTCAGACCGACCAGCCCGACCCCGACGATGACCCCGGCCGAAGTCCAGACGTCGGTCAACAGATGGTGCGCGTCGGCGGTCAGCGCCGCCGAGCGGTGACGGCGTCCGGCGCGCATGAGGATACGGGCGACGCCCCAATTGATCGCCGCGGCGACGGCAGAGAGGGCCACGCCGATGGCGACCTGTTCGAGGGGCTGCGGGTCAAACAAGCGCAGCACGGCCTGCACGGCGATGAAAGTGGCGGCGATCAGGATCAACACGCCTTCGACGCCCGACGAGAGGTACTCCGCCTTGGAGTGGCCGAAGGCGTGGTCTTTATCCGGCGGGCGGGCAGCCACGACGAGGGCGATCAGGGTGATGACGGCGGCGATGATGTTGGCCCCCGTCTCGAGCGCGTCGGACAAGAAGCCGATGGACCCGGTCAGGCGATAGGCGGCTACCTTCAGGCTGATAATGACGATGGCGGTGAACAACGACAGCCAGGCATAACGGGTCAGATCGTGTCGCGATTCCATATTCCGAATTTTGCCCACGATGGTGATGGCGATCTAATCAAATTGTTATTGCGACGGTTAGCCCGTCCTAAATCGCCCAAGGGGCAAAACTAAATTGGGATGGTGGGGTTCAGTGGATCCCTATTCACTGGGTCAGTTTAGCCGTCTTTCGTATCTCGTATTTCGCATCTCGTATCTCGTATCTCGTTATTTTGACCCAGACTTGCGGCCGCCAGATTCTCACGATCGGCCGGCCATTGTTGCGGGTTCGTCTCGATGTAATACCGGATGCGTTGCAGCGACGGGTCGTTGCGGATGATATGTTCGTAATAGTTGCGTTGCCAGACACGGCCGCGGTAAGGCGGCCATTCCAATTGTTTGACCCCGTCGGTATACCGTTTGGTCGTTAACGATTTGAACCGGGAAACGATATCGCCCAATGACAATACGGTAGGGGCAACCCCTCGTGGTTGCCCATATTCCCCCACGCCATCGTCGGTAGGGGCAACCCCCAGTGGTTGCCCATGTCCCCCCGCGCCATCGCCGGTAGGGGCAACCCCCCGTGGTTGCCCATATTCCCCCACGCCATCGCCGGTAGGGGCAACCCCCAGCCCATCGCCAAGAGGGCGGACACGGGGGTCCGCCCCTACGTCGCGCGTGGCGGCGCCGGTCAAAATGATAATGCCGTGGATGTGATTGGGCATGACAACAAACGCGTCGATGTCGACGCCGGGATAACAGATCGGAATTTCGTCCCACACGGCCTGCACCGTCCATCCGGCGTCGTTCAAATGCATCACGCTGTCCACGATGCGGCCGAACAATGCGGCACGGTCCTG